>VBAF01000227.1:0-5890 GCA_005884705.1 Alphaproteobacteria bacterium | reverse complement strand
GGCCGGCCCCAAGCTCAAGGGCTATGTCCTCGACCTGCGCAACAACCCGGGCGGCCTGCTCGACCAGGCGATCTCGATGGTCGACGCCTTCCTCGACAAGGGCGAGATCGTCTCGGTCAAGGCGCGCAAGGCGGAGGACGTGCAGCGCTGGAACGCCAAGGCGGGCGACGTCACCGGCGGCCTGCCGATCGTGGTGCTGATGAACGGCGGCTCGGCCTCGGCCTCGGAGATCGTGGCCGGCGCGCTGCAGGACCATCGCCGCGCCATCATCCTCGGCACCCGCTCCTTCGGCAAAGGCTCGGTGCAGACCATCATGCAGGTGACCGGCGGCGGCGCGATTCGCCTGACCACGGCGCTCTACTTCACCCCGTCGGGTCGCTCGATCCAGAAGGAGGGCATCAAGCCCGACATCGAGGTCGAGCAGGCCAAGGTCGAGACCATCCAGCAGCGCTCGGGCTTCCGCGAGGAGAACCTGCGCCGCTCGATCACCAATCCCAACGACAAGCCGGCGCCGGCGGACAAGAAGACCGACGACAAGACCTCGCAACTCAAGCCGGGCGATCCGCAAGCCAAGCCGGGTGACAAGGCAGGCGACAAGAAGGACGACAAGACCACGGCGGCAACCCCGGCCTCGACCGATCCGGACGAGCCGCCAAAGGACGCCGTGGCCGACTACCAGCTGCTGCGCGCCGTCGACCTGATCCGCGGCATCTCGCTCTACACCAGCCGCGCCCACTAAGGCGCGGGTCGGCATGGCGACGGCGCCTGAACACCGCCCTCGCCTGCCGGCCTTTCTGTCGAACGGCGTCTTCCAGGCTTACGCGCTCGTCCTTGGTCTGACGCTGGCCGGGCTGGCCGTCGTCTATGTCGAGCACGAACCGGCGCCCCGCAGCCAGAATCCGGACAGCGCTTTCCTTGGGCCGGCGCACGCCCGGCAGGCCGGCTCGCTCAAGCTGCCGCCGCCGGCTCAGCTCAAGGTCGATTTCCGCCAACTCCCGGCCGGCGAGCGCGAGGGCATGGTGGAAGTCACCGCCGACGGCCTGCGCCTGCCCAAGATCTCGGGCACCGGCTGGATACCCTGGATCGCCTATGCCCGCCGCTTCGATCCCAACGGTCCGGCCGCCCGTGTCGGCCTGCTGATGCTCAATCTCGGCGCCGACGAGACGCTGATGAGCCGCGCCATCGAGGAGCTGCCGCCGGAGGTGAGCCTCGCTTTCCTCGGCGGCACGGCGGACCTGCCGCGCTGGTTGCAGCTCGCCCGCGAGCGCGGCCACGAATGCTATCTGATGCTGCCGGTCGAGGATCCCGCCGGGCCGGCCGAACGCGGTATCCGGCCGATCGAAAGCGTCGCCGACGCCGCCGAGAACCTGCGCCGGCTGCGGATCGCCATGGCGCGCGGCGAAGGCTATGTCGGCTTCGTCGTGCCAGGACCGAGCGTGGTGTCTCAATCCGACCTGATCGCGCGGCCGCTGGTCAAGGAGATCGCCGACCGCGGCCTGTCGCTGATCGAGATCAGCCCCAACGGCGTCTCGGCCATGTATCGCCTCACCGTCGAGTTCGGCACCGGCTACGCGCGCAGCTCGACCGTGCTCGACTACAAGCTCGCGGGCCAGGGCAGCATCGACAGCAACCTCGAGCGGCTGGTCGACTGGGTGAGCGACAGCCGGGCCGACAAGGCGGCGCGCCACGACTTCGGCGTGCTGCAGCCCGACAACGCGGCGATCGACGCGATCGTCGCCTGGCGCAAGCGGCTGGCGCGCCAGAACGCCGTCGCCATGGTGCCGATCATCGGCCATTTCGAATGCCGCGACGCCTGCATGGCCCGCTTGCGTGCGCAGCCGGCGCAGCTCAAGCCGTGAAGGCCTGCATTCCATGAAGGCGGGCGTCCCCGGGCTCTATCGCCCCAATGTCGGGCTGATGTTGATCGGGCCCGAACGGCGCGTGTTCGTCGGCCGGCGCCTCAACCAACCCGACGCCTGGCAGATGCCGCAGGGCGGCGTCGACAAGGGCGAGACGCCGGTCGAGGCGGCATGCCGCGAGCTCGGCGAGGAAGTCGGCACGACCAGGGCGCTGCTGCTGCGCGAGAGCCGCGACTGGGTAAGCTACGACGTGCCGCCCGACCTGCAGCCGCCGCACTGGAAGGGACGCTGGCGCGGCCAGGCGCAGAAATGGTTCGCCCTCGCCTTCACCGGCCAGGACTCCGACATCGACCTCGCCACGCACCACCAGGAGTTCGACGCCTGGCGCTGGGTGCGCGCCGACGAGCTGGGTGAGCTGATCGTGCCCTGGAAGCGGCCGGTCTATGCGGCGGTGCTGAAAGAGTTCGCCGATCTTCTCTCGCCGCCCTAGACGCCCTGCGCCGCGTACCGGCTCGCGCGGCTGCGCATGAACCACAGGCTGAGCCGCGTCAGCAGCGCGTTGAGCCAGCCCTGCGGCTCCAGGCCGATCGCCTTCAGGATCATCGCCATGGCGCGCTGCACGTGGCCCCGCCGGTAGAGCGCATAGGCTCGGCGGGCATAGGCGCGCCGCGCCCGGGTGCGATCGTAGGCAACGTCCTGCGGCTCGTTGGCGGCGTAGTAGGCGTAGGACAGCTCGTCGTCCTCGCTCTCGGCCAGGCGGCCCCAGCCGATCCACAGCCGGCGCCACTTGCTGAGGCGATCGCGCTCCAGACAGCGGCCCATGTGCTCGTAGAACAGCTTGTAATGGCGGAACTCGTCGGCGGCGATCTTGGCGCAAATCTGCTTGAGCACCGGCTCGTCGGTCGCATCCTTGAGCGCGCTGTAATAGGAGCTGGTGCCGGTCTCGACGATGCAGCGGGCCATCATCTCGCCGGCCTGGCTGCCGCGCACCGAATCGGTGGCGTCGAGCGGCAGCTTGTAGCCGGCCCGGAAGCGGGCGAAGGCTGAGTCGAAATCCCACGACGGATCGGCGCGCTGCGCCCAGCGGCCGAGCGCCATGCCGTGCTGGACTTCCTCGGCCGACCACCGGTCGATGTCGGCTGCGAAAGACGGATCGTCGGCGAACACGCGGCCGAGATAGATGCCGTAGTCTGCCCCGTTGCGCTCCACCATGGCCGCAGCCTTGATGTTGCGCAGAATCTCGGGATCGACTTTCGACGCATCGAACCGATCCCAGTCGATCGTCTCGAGTGTCCAGTTGGCCATCGTCTCTCAGTGCCCTTGGCGACAAACTCTCGTCGCGCAACGCGACAGTAGCGTAACCGTAATAAAGCGACACCCCGCCGCGGGTTTCAATGCCCCGGCGGGGGATCGTTCGAGTGTCCGATCTCGTACCGAGTGAAAAATCAACGGCTGGCGTAGTAAGCCTGTGCCCGCCGCAAGTCCTTGGCCACCGCGAGGTTTTTCTGGGCAATGGCCTTTTCGGCATCGTTGCCGGCATCGCTCAGCTCTTCCTCGGCTGCCCGCTCCCGCTCGGCGAGCTGCTCGGGCGTGACCTGCTCGAACGGCACCGCCTCGTCGGCCAGCACCGTGCAGCGCTCGGGCGTCACCTCGGCGATGCCGCCGACCACCAGGAAGCGCTGCTCGACCTTGTTGCCCTGCAGCACCTCGAGCACGCCGGGACGGACCGTCGAGATCAGCGGCGCGTGGCCGTGCAGGACGCCGAAGTCGCCCTCGCTGCCGGGCACCACGACCATGTCGACCTCGGTGTTGACCAGCTCGCGCTCCGGCATGACCAGGCGGAAGGAAACTTTCGCCATCGTCCTAGGCCGCGTCGCCGGCGAGCTTCTTGGCCTTGGCGATGACCTCGTCGATCGTGCCGACCATGTAGAAAGCCTGCTCCGGCAGACTGTCGTATTCGCCGGCAACGATGCCCTTGAACGCCTTGATCGTGTCCTCGAGCTTGACGAAGACGCCCGGCGTGCCGGTGAACACCTCGGCGACGTGGAACGGCTGGCTGAGGAAGCGCTGGATCTTGCGCGCGCGGCTCACGACCAGCTTGTCCTCCTCCGACAGCTCGTCCATGCCCAGGATGGCGATGATGTCCTGCAGCGACTTGTACTGCTGCAGCACGCGCTGGACGGACAGCGCCACGTTGTAGTGCTCCTCGCCGACGATGCGCGGATCGAGCATGCGCGAGTTCGAGTCGAGCGGGTCGACCGCCGGGAAGATCGCCATCTCGGCGATCGAGCGGCTCAACACCGTCATCGCGTCGAGATGGGCGAACGAGGTGGCGGGCGCGGGGTCGGTCAAGTCGTCGGCCGGCACGTAGATCGCCTGCACCGAGGTGATCGAGCCCTTCTTGGTCGAGGTGATGCGCTCCTGCAGCGCGCCCATGTCGGTCGACAGCGTCGGCTGATAACCCACCGCCGAGGGGATGCGGCCGAGCAGCGCGGACACTTCCGAGCCCGCCTGGGTGAAGCGGAAGATGTTGTCGACGAAGAACAGCACGTCCTGGCCCTCGGCGTCGCGGAAGTATTCCGCCACCGTGAGGCCCGACAGGCCGACACGGGCGCGCGCGCCCGGCGGCTCGTTCATCTGGCCGTAGACCAGGGCCACCTTCGAGCCCGGGCCGTCGAGCTTGATGACGCCCGATTCGATCATCTCGTGGTAGAGGTCGTTGCCCTCGCGGGTGCGCTCGCCCGCGCCGGCGAACACCGACACGCCGCCATGCGCCTTGGCGACGTTGTTGATCAGCTCCATGATCGTCACGGTCTTGCCGACGCCGGCGCCGCCGAACAGGCCGATCTTGCCGCCCTTGGCATAGGGCGCCAGCAGGTCAATGACCTTGATGCCGGTGAGCAGGATCTGCTGTTCCGTCGACTGCTCGACGAATTCCGGGGCGCTGCGATGGATCGGCAGCGTCAGCTTGTGGCCGACCGCACCGCGCTCGTCGACCGGCTCGCCGATGACGTTCAGGATCCGGCCGAGCGTCTCGGGACCGACCGGCATGGCGATCGGGCTGCCGGTGTCGACCGCCTTCTCGCCGCGCACCAGGCCGTCGGTCGTGTCCATGGCGATGGTACGAACCTCGGATTCACCCAGATGTTGCGCGACCTCGAGCACCAGCTTGCGGCCGCCGCTCTCGACATGCAGCGCATTCAGGATGTGCGGCAGGTCGGCATCGAAGTGCACGTCGACGACCGCGCCGGTGATCTGGGTGATCGTGCCGATGTTGTTGGTTGCCATGGACTCTATCTCCTTCGATTGCTTCAGCGCGCGGCCTAGATGGCCTCGGCGCCCGAGATGATCTCGATCAGTTCCTTGGTGATGGAGGCCTGACGCGTGCGATTCATCCGCAACGTCAGTTTCTTGATCACTTCGCCGGCATTGCGCGACGCGCTGTCCATCGCCGTCATCTGCGAGCCGAAGAAGCTCGCCGCGTTCTCGAGCAGCGCCCGGAAGATCTGGACGGTGAGGTTGCGTGGCAGCAGGTCGGCCAGGATCTCGCCCTCGTCCGGCTCGAACTCGTAGACCGCGCCGCCCGACGTGGCGGGGGCAGTGGCGTCGGGCACGGGCGGCGGGATGAGCTGCTGGACCGTGACGACCTGGCTCATCGCCGACTTGAAGCGATTGAAGACCACCGTGGCGACGTCGAACTCGCCGTTGTCGAACAGCTCGGTGACGCGGCTCGCGACTTTCTGCGCATCGGCGAAGGAGACCCGCGGACGGCCAAGGTCGGTGATCGTGTCGACGATCAGGGCGCCATAGTCGCGGCGCAGCTGGTCACGCGCCTTGCGGCCGACCGCCAGCACCTTGACCGTCTTGCCTTCGGTCAAGAGCGCGCGGATGGTCCGCCGCGCCTCGCGCACGATCGAGCTGTTGAAGGCGCCGCACAGGCCGCGGTCGGCGGCGGCGACGATCAGCAGATGGACCTTGTCCGAGCCCGTGCCGGACAGGAGCTTGGGGCCGCTGCCGCCCTTGAAGCTCGA
>VBAF01000547.1 GCA_005884705.1 Alphaproteobacteria bacterium | reverse complement strand
AGGAGCCTGCGGCGACGTTGCGCACCACCACCTCGAGCGGGATGATCTCGACCTGCCGGATGAGCTGCTCGCGCATGTTGATCCGGCGGATGAAATGGGTCGGCACGCCGATCTCGCCGAGCTTGGTCATCAGGAACTCGGAGATGCGGTTGTTGATCACCCCCTTGCCGGTGATCGTGCCCTTCTTCTGGTTGTTGAAGGCGGTCGTGTCGTCCTTGAAGTGCTGGACGATGGTCCCGGGTTCTGGCCCCTCGAACAAGGTCTTGGCCTTGCCCTCGTAGATGCGGCGGCGGCGGGACATTTGCTACTCCTGTGCGGACGGCCGAAGCCGTCCACCCCCTCGAACCGAGGTATCGGCGGGGAATATGGTGCAAACCCCATGCGCCGCGGTTGGGGAAAAATCCATTGAAAAAGGTGACGCAGTCGTCATATTCACCATGAATGGGGAGGCCTCACATGGCCCAGCAAATCACTTACGACAAGGCCTATGACGCCGTTGCGCCGGAAGATTTCCCGGCGATGCTCGAGGTGCCGCGCTACGGCCGGCGCAGCGACGCCTTCGACGGCATCATTTCGGCGACCCACGACCATTTCTGGGACCCGCTCGACAAGAGCTATATCGACTTCGACCAGCCGTTCGACTTGGCCCGCCAGTCGATCATGCCGGCCGACACCATCATCGAGCTGCGCTGCGAGGCGGTGGCCGGCCGGCTCGACGACCGCCAGAGGATCCAGCTCGCCAACGACGTGACGCACTGGTCGATCTCCAACCTGCTGCACGGCGAGCAAGGCGCGCTGTCGCTGTCGGCCAGCCTCTGCCATGTGCTGCTCGATCCGGGAGCGCAGGAATACGCCGCCAACCAGGCGCGCGAGGAGGCGCGACACGTCGCGGGCTTCACCCGCTACATCGCCGCGCGCTGGGGCGCGCCGCTGCCGGCGGGCAAGACCATCGCCGCGGTGCTGGGCGACCTGGTGAGCACGCCGGAGATCTACAAGAAGATCGTCGGCATGCAGATGCTGGTCGAAGGCCTCGCCATGGGCGCCTTCGCCACCTTCAACGCCAAGACCAACGATCCCGTCCTGCGCCGGCTGGTGCAGCTGGTGATGAGCGACGAGGCGTTCCATCACCGCTTCGGCCGGCTGTGGGCCGCCAAGACGATCAAGCATTTGAGCGACGAGGAGCACAAGAAAGTCGAGGACTGGGCGGCGCAGCTCTTCCAGATGCTGCTGTTCAACCTGATCAACACCGAGCAGAAGCAGGCGATCTACGCCAAGTACGGGCTCGACTGGGAATGGGTGCGCGACGCGGTGCGCGAGACCTTCGGCGACGAGGAGCGCCGCGCCCAGCTCCGCGAGAGCACCAATATCTTCCGCGTCCTGATCAAGACGCTGCTGCATGCCGGCATCATCACCGCGCGCACCGCGCCGCTCTACGCCGTGTGGGTCGACATGGACGAGCTGAAGGCCGAGGGCGACGCCATTCCGGGCGACGTCGTCGCCGAGGAGATGCTGGTCGTGCTGCGCGAGATCAACGCCAAGCGCCGCCGCATCGGCGCCAAGGACGTCGTGGCGGGTTAGTCTTCCGGCAAGATTAAGGCTTCTTCGCCAGCACGAAGGCCGATAGGCCGGCGAGGCGGTTCAGCGGCAACAGCGGCAGTTCGGCGGCGCAGACCGCTGCCAGAAGGCCATTCGTCAGCGCGCCGTGCTTCCTGAGGCTGCTGCGCGGTTGGACATCGCCGCGGGTGGCGAGCCGGACCGCGGCGGCGAGCGGGAAGACCAAGCCGAAATAGTAGGCGCCCTTCACGACCTCGAGGCCGGCCGCGCGCATGGTCTGCTCGATCTCGGCCAGCGTGTAGCGCCGCTTGTGCTCGAGGAAGACGTCGTGGCCGCTCCACAGGAAGCGGAAGGCCGGGACGGTCGCCAGGAAATGCGCGCCGGACGGCACCTTGCCCGCGTAGTGCCGCACCAGCCCGGCGTCGTCGTCGACATGCTCCAGCACGTCCATCATCAGCACCAGGTCGCAGTCGGTCTGGTCGCAGTCGCGGCGGTAGAGCACCGGTTTGCCGGCTTCGCTCTCGTCGCGGTCGCGCTCGTAGCCGATATCGACGCACAGCGCCGATTGCGCGCCCCGGCCCAGCAGGTGCCGCGAGAAGAAGCCCGAGCCCGCGCCAACATCGAGCAGGCGCTGCGGCCGCAGCCCGCCGA
>VBAF01000535.1:1763-4241 GCA_005884705.1 Alphaproteobacteria bacterium | reverse complement strand
CAGCCGCTTGGCCAGCGCCTTGTACAGAGTCTCGACGATCAAGGTCGACTTGCCGCTGCCCGACACGCCGGTGACGCAGGTGAAGGTGCCGAGCGGGATGCTGGCAGTGACGTTCTGCAGATTGTTGGCCTTGGCGCCCTTGACCGTCAGCCAGCGGTTGCCGGTGTTCTTGGGCTCGCGCCGGTTCTTCGGGATCGGGATCTGGCGGAAGCCCGAGAGGTACTGGCCGGTCAGGCTGGCGCTGTTCTGCATCACCTCCTCCGGCGTGCCTTCGGCGATCACCGCGCCGCCATGCGCGCCGGCGCCCGGCCCCATGTCGACCAGATGGTCGGCGGCGCGGATCGCGTCCTCGTCATGCTCGACCACCAGCACCGTGTTGCCGAGGTCGCGCAGGCGGTTCAGCGTCTTCAACAGGCGTTCGTTGTCGCGCTGGTGCAGGCCGATCGATGGCTCGTCGAGCACGTAGAGCACGCCGGTCAGGCCGGAGCCGATCTGGGACGCCAGGCGAATGCGCTGGCTCTCGCCGCCCGACAGGGTGCCGGAGGTGCGGTTGAGCGTGAGGTAGGAGAGACCGACATTGTCGAGGAAGCCCAGCCGCTCGTTGATCTCCTTGAGGATGCGGGCGGCGATCTCGCGCTGCTTGGCGGTGAGCTTGGGATCGAGCGCGAGGAACCATTTCACCGCCTCGCCGATCGAGAACTCGGTGGTCTGGCTGATGTTGAGCCCGGCGATCTTGACCGCCAGCGCCTCGGGCTTGAGGCGCGCGCCGTTGCAGGTCTCGCACTTGGCCTCGTGCTGAAAGCGCTCGAGATCCTCGCGCACCCAGGAGGAGTCGGTCTCCTTCCAGCGCCGGTCGAGATTGGGGATCACGCCTTCGAACGGCTTGGTGGTCTGGTACTGCCGGATGCCGTCGTCGTAGCGCATGGCGATCGACTCGCCGTTGCTGCCGTTCAGGATGACGTCGCGCAGCTTCTTCGGCAGGTCGCGCCACGGCGTCGACATCTTGACCTTGTGGTGCTTGGCGATGCTCTCGAGCGTCTGCAGATAGTACTGGCCCGACGAATCGGACCATGGCGCGATCGCGCCTTCGGCGAGCGACAGGCGGTCGTCGGGCACCACCATCTCGGGATCGAAGAACATCTTCACGCCCAGGCCATCGCAGGCCGGGCAGGCGCCCTGCGGCGCGTTGAAGGAGAACAGGCGCGGCTCGATCTCCTCGATGGTGAAACCCGAGACCGGGCAGGCGAAGCGCGAGGAGAAGACCGTGCGCTCGCCGGTGTCGGCGTTCTCCGCGACCGCCAGGCCCTCGGCGAGCGTCAGCGCCGTCTCGATCGAATCGGCGAGGCGGTTGCCGAGATCGGACTTCACGACGATGCGGTCGACGACGACATCGATGTCGTGCTTGTATTTCTTGTCCAGCGCGGGCGCGTCCTCGATTGCGTAGAAGACGCCGTCGATGCGCACCCGGGTGAAGCCCGCCTTCTGCCATTCGGCGAGCTCCTTGCGGTACTCGCCCTTGCGGCCGCGAACGACCGGCGCGAGCAGATAATGGCGCGAACCTTCGGGCAGGGCCATCACGCGGTCGATCATCTGGCTGACCTGCTGCGCCTCTATCGGCAGGCCGGTGGCGGGCGAGTAGGGAATGCCGACACGCGCCCACAGCAAGCGCATGTAGTCGTAGATCTCGGTGACGGTGGCGACGGTCGAGCGCGGGTTGCGCGAAGTCGTCTTCTGCTCGATCGAGATGGCGGGCGAGAGGCCGTCGATGTGCTCGACGTCCGGCTTCTGCATCATCTCGAGGAACTGGCGGGCGTAGGCCGAGAGGCTCTCGACGTAACGGCGCTGCCCTTCGGCGTAGATGGTATCGAAGGCGAGAGAGGATTTGCCCGAGCCGGACAGGCCGGTGATGACCGTCAGGCTCTCGCGGGGGATGTCGACATCGATCCCCTTGAGGTTGTGCTCGCGCGCGCCGCGGACGCTTATGTGGGTCAGCATTCGCTTCCGCTCTGCTTCAGAATGTGGGTCGGCATTGGCTAAATCGTTCCAGCTTTGTTCTGATTAGCGCGAGCGGGCACCACCGGTCAACGCGGGACATGGAATGTGGGTTCTACGGTGGCTTCCATCAACCGTTCGTCGAAAGATGAACGACCGGCGCTTGCAACCCGCTACATTTGTGGCATGCTACATCTGTAGCAGGTGATTCGCATGAAGATCGAGGGACTGCCGCGCCGCGAGCGCGAGATTTTCGAGATCCTGTGCAGCGCGGAGGAATTTAGCGCTGCCGAGATCCGCGCCCGGATGACCGATGCCCCGAGCCATTCCGCGGTGCGGACGATGCTCGCGCGCCTCGAGAAAAGGGGATTGGTCCGGCATCGGGCCGAGGACCAAACTTACATCTACAGCGTCCCCCGTTCCGCCCAGGCGCGCGAATCCGCGATGAAACAGTTCGTCCGGACATTCTTCGCCGGTTCAGCCGCC
>VBAF01000535.1:451-1643 GCA_005884705.1 Alphaproteobacteria bacterium | reverse complement strand
CTGCTGGCGATGCTGACAATGCGCCGCAACAGCCCGTCAGATCGCGTCGCGGTCGCCGACCTCGGCTTCGCCTTGCTGGTGCTGATTCCCCTCGCAGCGCTGACGATCGCGGCGCTGCCCGTGCCGACGATCGATCTTCCGGCGCCGTCCACCGCAAGCGCCATGCCGATGGTGGACCTGCTGAGCCCGACGGCCACACTTTCGGCAGCGGTCACCTCTTCCAACTCGGCCGCGACCGAGGCAGTCCCGACAAGCGGCATTCCGTGGACGCTGCTGTGGGTAGCCGGAGTCCTGGCCGTGGTCGCGCGATTGGCCGCGGGTATCGCCACGCTTCGTGCATGGCGCGCCAACGCCGGACCGGTCGCTTCGACCGCGTGGCTTCAGGCTATGCGCGATTGTGAACTCCCCCACGGGACACGCTTGCTGGTCAGCGACAGGGTTTCGGCGCCTCTCAGCTTCGGCTGGCGCTGCCCAACGATCCTGATCGGCCAGGACACGCTGCAGCTTCGCGGAGAGGCCAAGGCGATCATCGCGCATGAGGCCGCGCATCTCGCGCGGCGCGATTGGCTGCGGCTGATCGGCGCGCGGCTCGTGGTTGCCCTGTTCTGGTTCAATCCGCTGGTGTGGCTGATGGAGCGCGTCATGCTCCAGGAAAGCGAAGAGGCCGCCGATGCGGAAGCAGCACGCCTAGTCGAGCCTCATCGTTATGCTCAAGTGCTGCTCAACATCGCCAGCGGCACCCATGCGCCGGTGGCGGCGAACAGCATCGTCGCCGGCACGCTCGCGCGCCGGATCCGCAAAATCCTGAGCCCTCAACCGGGATCGATCTCGCCGAAACTGCGAGTGGCCGCGCTTGCCGCGGTCGGCCTCGCCGCCGCGCCGGTCGCCGCGCTAGAGCTGGTCGAGCCAAGCACGCCAATCGCGCCCGCCCGCGGCGTCGAGCGGGTGCTTGTCTCGGCCTCCCCAGCGTCCCCCGTCGCTGTGAGCGTTCCGGCTGCGCTCAAGACCGCGACACCCATGTCGGTCGTCGCGCCGAAGGCGTTGGCCCGGCCGGCCCTATCCGCGACCTTGGCGACCGTCGCGACGCCCATCGCGGCCGCGGTTCCCGTCACGGCGGCCGCGGAGGCGAGCGATGTTGTCGCCGACAGCGAGCAATCCGCCGAGGAGGCGGCTGCACAGGCGCGCATGGAAG
>VBAF01000535.1:0-414 GCA_005884705.1 Alphaproteobacteria bacterium | reverse complement strand
CGCGTGAGCATGTTGCAAGGCGCGGACGAGATGGAGCGCGGCGCCGTCCAGATGAAACAGGGCGCGGCGCAAATGCGCGACGAAGCGCGCAAGCTGCGGGATCCGGCATACCGGGCCAAGGTCATCGCCGAAGCCAAGGCCAATGCCGACGCCGGCAAATGGAAGGGCGCCAACTGGAGCTACAAGGTACCGACCGACCAGGAGTTGATCGACGCCATTCCGAAGATGGAGGAAGGCGCGCGCAATATGGACGCCGGCGTCGATGACATGCGGCGGAACGCCAAGACGATGCGCGAGGAAGCGAAGCGGAAGGACTAAAGCGGGTTCGAGGCGAACCTAGATCATCCGGCAGAAGAGCGGAGCGTCCTTGCCCGAACACACGTCCGGCCTGATGTGGGTGGCTTTCCAATAGTG
>VBAF01000533.1 GCA_005884705.1 Alphaproteobacteria bacterium | reverse complement strand
CCCGCACCCCGCACGGCCACCACGATCCGGCGGTGATCCGTCGCGAGCTCGCCGCGGTGGGGTTCGAGTCGCCGACCGTCGAGACGGTGACGCTGCCAAGCCGCGCGCCGTCGGCCGACTACCCGGCGAATGGCTTCTGTCAGGGCTCGCCGATGCGCGGCGAGATCGAGGCGCTCGATCCATCGGGCCTCGCCGCCGCGACGGAGGCGGTGGCCGCCGCCGTGCGCTCGGCGTTCGGCGCGGGGAGTCCAGCCGGACGCAGATCCCCTCGAGGCCCGGCTTCGAGGCGGGGTAGCGCTTGCAGACCTCGGCGTCGTGGCCCGGCACCACCATGTCGACGCGGCCGTCGGCCAGCTTCCTGAGCTTGTCGTAGCCCGCCAGCATGTCGGCGACCGAGTAGACGATGGCGAACAGCTTGTTCTCCTTGATGCCCCAGAAATAGTGCGAGGCGTCCGAGGCCAGCACCAGCCAGCCGTTGCGGGTCATCACCCGCACCGACTGGATGCCCATGGTGTGGCCGCCGATCAGATGGACCGAGACGCCGGGCGCGATCTCCTCGTCGCCGTCGTGGAAGACCACGCGCTTGCCGTAGACCGCGCGCACCATGCCGACGATGTCCTCGATCTCGAAGGCATGACGGAAGCTGCCGTGGCACATGTGCCGGCCGGTCGCGAACTGCATCTCCTTGTCCTGCAGATGGAAGCGCGCCTTGGGGAACTTGTCCCAGTTGCCGACATGGTCGTAGTGCAGATGGGTGATGATGACGTCCTCGACCTCCCTGGCGTCGATCCCGAGATGGGAGAGCAGGTCGGCCGGGTTGGTCTTGACCTCGCGGCCGCGCTTCTTGCCGATCTGGGCGTTGAAGCCGGTGTCGATCACGATCGGCTTGCCGCCCATCAGGCGGTGGCCGCTCTCGTCGAGCGGGATCGCCACCCAGACGAAATAGTCCATCGGGAAGTCGGCGTCGTGCGGGTCCGGCGTGATCTGCACTTCCCAGGCCTTGCGCGGCAGATGGGCGTATTTGACAGCATGGACCTCGTAGATCGGCGTCGAACGCATCTTTGTTTCCTTCCCGGAGCCTGGTTGCCGAGGAGGGTAGCAAGCCGCGCGGTCCGCGCGCTATAGTGCCGTCGATGGCCCGCATGGACCTCCTTGCCCGGCGAATTAGCACCTCGGTCTGCAGTGCAGACCGGCTGGCCGCTGTTCGTCCGTTGTCCAAGGAGTCATTCCATGTCCGCCGTCCTCGCGCTTAAGCGCAACTCCTCCACCGTCCGATACTGTTTCGAAGCCGACGTCGAGCCTGGCGTGCTGCCGCGCGCGCTCGACCTCCTGGCCAAGCGCGGGTTGGTGCCCAACCGCGTGTTCGCCCAGGCCGTCGATAATGCACTGAGCGTCGAGATCGAGGTCGAGGGCCTCGCCAGCGACACAGCCGAGCATGTCGGCCGCTGCCTCGGCCAGATCGTCGGCGTGCGCGAGGTGTTCTGAGCGACCGGTGCCGGTCTTTGTCCGGCGCGCCGCGTTCCTGTTAGGCGCGGCGGCGCCTCAGTTGAAGCCGCACTCGGCCAGCGTCGCGTCGATGGCGATCCGGGCCGAGTCGAGGCAGCCGTCCCGCCAGGCGCCGCTGTTCGTGCCGTTGCTGGTCGTGACCGTGCCGAAGCCGTTTGGCTTGTTGTTGACGTAGCCGCCGCTGTAGCGCGAGCCGTTGGGCCACACCGTGGTGCCGCTGCCGCCGCGCAGGCCGTTGGCGAAGCCGCCGTCGTAGCGCGCGCCCGAGGCGTACCAGTAGGTGCCGCTGCCGCCGAACAGGCCGTCGGCGAAGGTGCCGTCGTAGCGGTCGCCGTTGGGGAACCACATCTTGCCGAGCCCGTTCGCCTTGCCGCCGCGCACCTGGCCGTCGAACCGGCGGCCGTCGGTGAAGGTGCAGCGCAGCCGGCCGTCGGGCGTCTCCGAGGCATCCCCGCAGGGCGCGTCGAGGTCGGTGGACTTCGTCGCCGCCGATGCGGCGGGCGGCGCGGCCGCTGTACGACTGGCGGCCTGCTGCTGCCTCTGGTAGTCGGCCCATGCGCTGTCCTGTGACTTCTCCTCGCACGCAGCGAGGCTAGCGAGCGCACACAGCGCCGCGATCGAACGTCCCTTCATCATCTTGCGATCCCCCCGGACTCGACACGCCATCCTAGCGGCGGTGCGCGGCCGCCGTCCAGCGCGGGCCTCCGAGGCGGCAAATGGCTCGCTAGGAGGCGAGCCTCTCGCTAGGAAGCGACTCGTCGAACATCACCGCGAGGTCGGTGCCGGCCAGCAGGACCGTCTCGACGCCGTCGCGGCGCTGCAGGTCGCGGGCGATGCCGCGCAGGCGGTCGGCGTCGTCCGCCGCGCTGCGGCCGTCGAGGATGCGCTGGTAGGCCTGGCCGATGAAGGCGATCTCGTCGGGCTGCGGCTTGACGATCTCGACGCCGGCAAGCTGGCCCCACAGGCTGCCCTGCACGGTGAAGATCGAGCCCATAGGGCGATCCGCCTGATCTTGCGGCGGCGCAGCTCGCCGGCCAGCACCGCGACGATGTCGATCAGCGGGATCGGCAGCAGCGGCGTGAGCTCGGCGATGCAGATGTGCGGCGTCACGGCCGGCAGCACGGCGGTCTCGGCGCCGGCGCGCGCCAGCCGCTCGATGAAGCCCGCGAGATATTGTGCGAGTTCGCCGAGCTTGCCGGCGCGGATCAGGCCCTGGCCGTACTCGACATCGGCGTGGACGATCGCGAGGTCGGGCACCAGCCCGCGCGCCTTGCAGGCCGCCGTGATCTGCTTGTAGTAGTGCACCGTCGCGCCGACGCCGAGGCCGCCGACGATGCCGACCGCGGCCACCTATTCGCTCATGGTGATGTTGTTGTCGCGGATCACCTGGGCCCAGGCGGCGACCTCGCTCCTGGCGAACCTGTCGACCTCGGCGGGCGTCCAGTCCTTCAGCACCGTGCCAAGCTGGTTGGCGCGCTCCTTGGTGACATCCATCTTGGCAATCTTGCGCATCGCCGCGTTCAGGCGCTCGACGATCGGCTGCGGCGTGCCGGCCTGCACGAACACGGCGAACCAGGCGTCGAGCACGAAGCCCGGCAGCCCGGCCTCGGCCGTCGTCGGGATGTCGGGGAAGGCGGGATGGCGCGTCTCGCTGGCGAGCGCCAGCGCCTTCACGGCACCCGAGCGGATGTGCGCCGAGACCGAGGGTGGCGTCACGATCAGCATCTCGACCTGCCCGGCCACCAGGTCGGCGGTCGCCGGTCCCGCGCCTTTGTAGGGCACGTGCAGCAGGTCGGTGCCGGCCGCCTTGTTGAACAGCACGCCGCCCAGATGTGGCACCGAGCCCTGGCCGACCGAGCCGTAGTTCAGCTTGCCCTTGTTGGCGCGGGCATAGGCGATGAAGTCCTCGAGGCGGTCGGCCGGCACCCTCTTGGCGATCACGATGACATGCGGCGCGGTGGCCCCCATCGCCACGCCGGCGAAATCGTCGGGCGACCAGTTGAGGTTCTTGATCAGCGCCGGGTTGGCCGCATGGTACGCCGAGTACTGCATCAGGATGGTGTAGCCGTCGGGCCTCGCACGGGCGACGACGGCGGTGCCGACGTTGCCGTTGCCGCCGCCCCTGTTGTCGACGATCACCTGCTGGCCGAGCTCCTGGCTCAGCAGATCCGAATAGAGGCGGGCCACCAGATCGGTGCCGCCGGCGGGCGGCGCCGGCACCACCATGGTGACGGGGCGGTCGGGCCAGGCCGGTTGGGCGCGCGCCGGTGCGGCGAGGGACGCGAGCGAAAGCGTGAGGACGGCGCGGCGTTTCATGGCGGCCAGTTGCGTTTCCATACCTCGACGAGTTCTGGCTTGAGATCGGTCCGGTGCGCAATCGCGAACAGCCTGGGCGTTTCGATTTCGAACCAGCCGCGCTTGGGCCGCCAGCGCGTCATCACCGAGACGTAGATGTCGAGCGCCGAGAAGCGGTCGCCGAGGAACCACGGCGTGCGCGCCGCCGTCTCGGCCTGGCGCCACAGCCGCTGGGCGTAAGCGTCGGTCGCGGCACGGAATGGATCTCGCGCGGCGTTGATCGAGACGAAGCGTGCCGGATC
>VBAF01000532.1 GCA_005884705.1 Alphaproteobacteria bacterium | reverse complement strand
CCACCATCCAGGTCGGCACCGCCGCCGAGGGGCTGGAGAAGGCCAAATTGGCCCATTACGATGCCGTCCTGCTCGACATCGGCCTGCCCGACATGGACGGCCGCGAGCTCTGCAAGCTGATGCGCCGCCAGGGCGTGCGGGCGCCGGTGATCATGCTGACGGCGGCCGATTCGGACGCCGACACCATCCTGGGGCTCGAATCGGGCGCCAACGACTACGTCACCAAGCCGTTCCGCATCAACGTCCTGCTCGCCCGGCTGCGCGCCCATCTGCGCCAGCACGAGCGCAGCGAGGACGCGGTGATGACCATCGGCCCCTACGAATTCCATCCCGCCGCCAAGATGCTGATGGAGAAGGCCGGCAAGAAGAAGATCCGGCTGACCGACAAGGAAGCCTCGATCCTGAAATACCTGTTCCGCGCCGGCGACCGGCCGGTGGCGCGCGACGTGCTGTTGAACGAGGTCTGGGGCTACAACGCGGGCGTCACGACGCACACGCTGGAGACCCACATCTACCGCCTGCGCCAGAAGATCGAGAAGGATCCGGCCAGTGCGGCGATCCTGATCACCGACCGCGGCGGCTACCGGCTGCAGCCATAATGTCCACTCAACGGATTTACGCGCTGCCGGTCGAGCTGACCGACTGGAAGTTCGACGGCGCGACCGACATCCAGTTCAACTGGGAGTACGACGACGGTTCGGACGCGCTGCTCGAGCTCTACGACAAGGGCAAGCAGCAGCAATGGGACGCCAGCAGCCGGCTCGACTGGTCGCTCGAGCTCGATCCCGACAATCCGATGCAGCTCAAGGACGAAGCCATCTCGATCTACGGGACCGATCCGTGGCACAGGATGACGGACAAGGAACGGGCCTGGCTGCGCCGCGAGCTGCAGGCCAATTCGATCAGCCAGTTCATGCACGGCGAGCAGGGCGCGCTGATCGCCACCGCCAAGATCGTCGCCACGGTGCCCGACATCAACGCCAAGTTCTATGCCGCGACCCAGGTGATGGACGAGGCGCGCCATGTCGAGGCCTACAAGCGGCTGCTGCATGAGAAGTTGAAGATAGCCTATCCGATCAATAAAGCGCTCAAGACGCTGCTCGAGCAGACGCTGAGCGACCGGCGCTGGGACATGACCTATCTCGGCATGCAGGTGCTGATCGAGGGGCTGGCGCTCGCCGCCTTCCAGTCGATCCGCGACCGAGGCGCGCCACGTCTCGTTCGGCCGCCTGGCGCTGCGCGAGTTCTATCCGCAGCTCTCCGAGGCCGAGCGCGACCAGCGCGAGGAATTCGCGGTCGAGGCGCTGTACTTCATGCGCGACCGCTTCAACCAGTCGGAGGTGTGGGAGCGGCTCGGCCTGCCGGCTGAGACGCTGAACGACATCCACTACAATTCCAAGCAGATGAACTCGTTCCGCGGCCGGCTGTTCAGCCGGGTCGTGCCGACGATCAAGGATATCGGCCTGTGGGGCCCGCGCATCCAGAAGGCATTCGCCGAAATGGGAGTGATGGACTACGCCAGGATCGACGTCGTCGAGCAGCTCGCCAACGACGGCAAGGTCGCCGAGGACTTCGACCGGCGGATGTTCGTGGAAAAGGCGATCACCTAGAGTCTTTCCGCCTCTGCCGGAAAGACTCTAGGTGCCTCGCGGCGCGCTAATCGGGCTGGCCGGGGCGGGGCTGGCCGATCGGGCTGCGGCCGGACAGGCCAGGACGCGGCTTGCTGACCACGACGGGCTCGCCGGCGCGCGGCGGGACCGCGGCTTCGGGGGCTTGGGCCGGCTTCATGCGCGAGCCGCTCAGCATGATGACGCTGGCCGCCCCGAGGGCGCCGCCGAGGCCGACGGCGATCCAGGTCAGGATCCACATCAGATGGCGCATCGTGCTCCCGCTCTCCGTTCGGGGTGGTTCTGTTGTCCCTGCGGGTGAAATTATCTCCGCTCGTGCCGCGCCGCACCGGCTTTCAGGTTTCTGTTGTCACAGCGTCGTCACAACCGTCACCAGCAGGACCGCCGGCACCAGCAGCGGCCACGGCAGGATGTGGATCAGCAGCACGCCGGTCATGGCGCCGGCCAGATAGCCGATCCAGGTCAGCGCCAGCAGCCGCGGCGTGGCGACCGAGGGCAGCGGACGGCCGGTCGGCCACAGCCGGTCGAGCGTCGTCTCGGCGATGCGGGCGAGCGTGCTGGTCACCACCACGGTGCTGAGCGCGGTGCCGCCGAAATGGGTGATCGCCGAGGCCTGCAGGCCCATCGCCAGGGCGACCAGCAGCAGCGCCGACTCGCGGCCGAGCGGCAGGAAGTCGACGACCGCCAGCAGCGCCGCCTCGATCAGCAGTGGCACGGCCGGCCGGTGTATCAGCCGCACCAGCAGGCGGGCGAGCATGGCGCCCAGGAAAAAGGTGAGCAGCGGCGCCATGCGGCGCGCCGCGGTTTCGAACTGGCCCTCGCCCAGCGCCAGGCCGGCCAGCACGGTGTTGCCGGTCATGTTGGCGGCGAACACGCCGCCCATGGCGATGTAGCCCACCGCATCGGCCATGCCGGCCACGATGCTGAGCAGGCTCGCCTGGAGCTGGGGCCTGGTGGCGATCATGCGCAGTGGCACCCTTGTTGAAGCTTCGCCATAGTCGACCCTCGAGCGCGACAATAATGAATATCCTGACCAGACGCCGCCTACTGCACGCCAGCCCGCTGGCACTGCTGCCGCCGCCGACCCTGGGTCAGGCCTGGCCGAGCCGCCCGCTGCGCTTCGTGGTGCCGGCGGCGCCGGGCGCGGGCATCCTCGACATCATCGGCCGCCTGCTCGCCCAGCACCTGTCGGCCAAGCTCGGCCAGCAGGTGGTGGTCGAGAACAAGCCGGGCGCGGCCAACAATCTCGGCGCGGAGTTCGTCGCCCGGGCGCCGGCTGATGGCCACACGCTGCTGATGTGCAACAGCTCGCTGGCCGTGGCCGATCATCTCTATGCACGGCTGGGCTACAAGCCGATGTCCGACCTGCTACCGGTGACCCAGGTCAACTCGGCGCCGCTGATCCTGGTGGTTCATCCCTCGGTGCCGGCGAACTCGGTGCCCGAGCTGATCGCCTACGCCAAGGCCAATCCGGGCAAGCTCAACTACGGCTCGGCCGGCATCGGCAGCACGCCCTTCCTGGCGACCGAGCTGTTCAAGTCGATGACCGGCACCGACCTCGTGCACGTGCCGTACCGCGGCGGCGCGCTGGCACTCGCCGACCTGGTGGCCGGCCAGATCTCGGTGATGATCGAGAACGTGCCGGGCAGCGTGCCTCTGGTGCGCGACGGCCGGCTCAAGGCGCTCGCCGTCACCAGCCGCCAGCGCTCGCCGCTGGTGCCGCAGCTTCCGACCATGGATGAGGCAGGCGTCTCCGGCTACGAGATGATCGGCTGGAACGGCGTCTTCGTCGCCAGCGGCACGCCGTCGCGCATCGTCGACAAGCTGCACGACGCGCTGGTCGCCATCATCGCCAAAGCTCGGGGCCGAGCCGGTCGGCAGCACGCCCGCGCAGTTCGCGGCGTTCTACAAGGCCGAGGCGGCGCGCTGGGGCAAGGTCATCAAGGAGCGCGGCATCAAGCCGGAGTAGCGCTCACACCACGTCGTAGGTGATCTCGACCTCAGGCCCGAAGCAGTGGCCCTGGCAGGTCAGGATCCAGTTGTTGGCGAGATCGTCGGACGTGTAGATGTCGTTCTTGGCCAGCACGACCTTGCCCTTGATGCGCTTGGCCGCGCACGAGGCGCAGAAGCCCTCCTCGCAGGACGACAGCGGATTGAGGCCGGCGGCGCGCGCCGCCTCGAGGATGGTCTGGCCCTTCTTGTAGGGCACCTTGTGCGCCTTGTTCTCGAAGTGGATGGTGATCTCTGCGGGGATCACGTCGCCTTCTTCCTGGGGCTCGACCGGGACGGCATCGTTGCCCGACGCCTCGAAGCGCTCGAGCAGCACTCGTTCGCGGGGCATCCCGGCATCGACCAGGGTGCGCTCGACCAGGGTCATGAACGGGCCGGGCCCGCACAGATAGGCCTCCGCGCCCTCGAAGCCCTGGAGCATGCCGAGGATCTCCTGCGGCGTGGTCAGGCCCTGCTCGGCGTCGAGGTGATGGACCACCTCGAGCCGGCCGGGATGGCCGGCCAGCAGCTCGAGCAGCTCCTTGTCGAAGATGATCGAGGGCTTGTCG
>VBAF01000546.1 GCA_005884705.1 Alphaproteobacteria bacterium | reverse complement strand
CTCGAAAAGGCCCAGCGCCCGCTCGTCATTGTCGGCAAGGGCATGGCGTGGTCACGCGCCGAGGACGAAGTGCGCGCTTTCGTCGAGCGCACCCAGATCCCGTTCGTGCGCTCGCCAATGGGCAAGGGCGTGATGCCGGACGACCATCCGCTGGCGGTCTCGGCGGCGCGCACGCTGGCGCTGCAGCAGGCCGACGTCGTCTTCCTGATGGGCGCGCGGTTCAACTGGATCTTCCATTTCGGCTTGGCGCCGCGCTTCGACAAAGACGTCAAGGTCATCCAGCTCGACATCGCACCGGAGGAGATCGGGCACAACAAGCCGACGGAAGTGGCGCTGGTCGGCGACGGCAAGGCCATCGTCGGGCAGCTCAACAAGGCGCTCGCCGGCCGCCAGTGGTTCCATCCGACCGACTCGGCGTGGCGCAAGGCGCTCTCGAAGAAGGTCTCGGAGAACGCGGCAACGATCAAGCCGCAGATCGACGACGACGCGGCGCCGGCCAATTACTATCGCGCGCTGCGCGATGTCGCCGCCTGGATGCCGAAGAATTCGATCCTCAGCGCCGAGGGCGCCGGCACGATGGACATCGGCCTGACCCAGTTGCCGAGCTTCGATGCCCGGTCGTGCCTCAATGCCGGCACCTACGGGACGATGGGCGTCGGCCTCGGCCAGGCGATCGCCGCCTGCGTCGCGCAGCCCGGCCGGCCGGTCATTCATCTCTCGGGCGATTCGGCGATCGGCTTCTCCGGCATGGAGATGGAGACGCTGGTCCGCTACGGCTTCCCGGTGAAGATCGTCGTTTTGAACAACGGCGGTATCGGCCCCGGCATGCCGGAGATTCCGGAAAACCCGATGATGAACCTGAAGCCCAATGCGCTGATCTACGGCGCGCGCTACGACAAGATGATGGAGGCGTTCGGCGGCAAGGGCTTCTTTGTCGAGGACCCGAAGAAGATCCGCGGCGCGCTCGACCAAGCGATGGCCCACGACGGTCCCGCCCTGGTCAACGTCGTGCTCTCGCAAGGTTCTACGCGCAAGGCGCAGCAGTTCGCCTGGCATAGCTGATGGAGTGAAACACCAAAATCCGCGGGAGGGATCGCCATGCAGGATCAGGTAATGCAGCCCGAGATCGCGACCGGCAACCAGCCGGCGCTCAAGGGCATCAAGGTGCTCGACCTCACCCAGTTCGAGGCGGGACCCTCTTGTACCGAGGCGCTGGCCTGGCTCGGTGCCGACGTCGTCAAGGTCGAGGAGCCCAATCGCGGCGAGCCGGGACGCTGGGGAATGAGCGATCGTCCCGACGCCGATTCGCACTATTTCATCTACTACAATCTCAACAAGCGCAGCGTCACCTGCAACCTCAAGAGCGAGGAGGGCAAGGCGCTGCTGCGGCGCTTGATCGCCAAGGCCGACGTCCTGATCGAGAACATGGCGCCGGGCACCTTCGCCCGCCTGGGCTTCGACTATCCGCGGCTGAGCGCGCTCAATCCGCGATTGATTTTCGCCCAGGTCAAGGGCTTCGCGCCGGAAAGCCCGCACGCGAACTACCTGTCCTTCGACATGATCGCCCAGGCGATGGGCGGAACCATGGGCGTGAACGGCCATCCCGACGAACCGCCGACCCGGCCGGGCCCCACCATCGGCGACACCGGCACTGGCATGCTGATGGCCATGGGTATCATCACCGCGCTCTACCAGCGCATGACGACCGGCCGCGGCCAGCACATCCAGATCGCCATGCGCGACGCCATGCTGAACTACTGCCGCACGCCGATGAGCCGCCAGGCCGCGCGCGACGACCAGCTGCCGCGCGGCGGCAACGGCGTGATCGGGACCGCGCCGGGCGGCCTCTACAAATGCGCGCCGGGCGGGATCGACGACTGGTGCTACATCTTCGCGGCGCGGGGCAACGGGGAGCATTGGCGGCGCCTGGTGAAGGCGATCGGCCGCGAAGACCTGCTCGACGATCCGCGCATGGTCGACGGTCCCACCCGCTTCCAGCACAAGGAGGCCGTGGATACGGCGATCACAGAATTTACCTCGACGCGCACC
>VBAF01000545.1 GCA_005884705.1 Alphaproteobacteria bacterium | reverse complement strand
CCGCGCCGCGCGCTCGCCCATCACGAACACGCGCAGCGCGCCGTGCGGCAGCTGGGCGCCGAGATCCATGTCGCGCGGCCTGGCCTGCAGCGCATCGAGATACTGGCCGAACGATTCCCACGACCAGCTCAGCCCTTCGTCGAGCGCGGCGCCCGGGATGTCCTCGACGCCTTCCATCAGCTCGATCAGGCGCTGGCGGTCCTCGATCTTGACCGGCGCGAAGCCGACGCCGCAATTGCCCATCACCGCGGTGGTGACGCCATGCCAGCTCGACGGCTGCAGGCGCGAATCCCAGGTCGCCTGGCCGTCATAGTGGGTGTGGATGTCGACGAAGCCGGGGGTGACCAGCAGGCCCTTGGCGTCGATCTCCTCGGCTCCCTTGCCCGGAACCGCGCCGACGGCCGCAATCTTGCCGTCCTTGACCGCGACATCGGCCTCGCGGGTGCCGGCGCCCATGCCGTCCGCCACCGTGCCGCCGCGCACGACCAGATCGTAGTCCGCCATGGTTTCGCTCCCGGGTTCGATCGAGCTTACTCCCAAACCGCACCCTACAGAAAGCAACGCGCCTCGATATCGTGCAGCGGAAAGACCGCGAACGGCGCCAGCGCCAGAACGGTAAGCGGCCAGACGGTTGCCGCATCGAGGTCCGGGACCGCCCGTTCGTAGACCCGCAGGACGATCGCGAAGACCGGGATGCCGACGATCAGGTAGACCGCGCCCAGCGGCACGAAGAACAGGGTGAGGAACGCGACGACCAGCCAGATGCTGTACTCGAACGCCACCCAGACGAGCCCCCCGATGATCAGGACGAAGCTCGCCCATTGCAGCTCGTCGAGATAGGGCGGCGGGCGGCCGGACGACACCATGTCGAAGAGTCCGATCTGGGCGGCCATCACCGCGTAGCCCAGCATGATGGAGTAGGCCACCGGCAGTACGGCCGGCGTGGTGCAGTCGACCATCCGGTCGGCCACGAACGCGGCGACGACGTACGCCGCCGCAAGGGCGCTGAGCGAAACCGCCGCGCCGAGCCAGAGCAGGTTTGCCGAAGCCTTGTGCACCATCCGCCTCTCTCCTACCATTTACCCCAATTGGCGACATGGGAGGAACACCGTGGACAACGGTCACCAGGTCGAGACGCGCAACACAGCGCATTTCCGCCACGACTATGCCAGCGATCAGTCCGACCTGCGCCGGCTCTACGAGCAGGCCAAGATCGACCAGTGGAACGCCGCCCGCGACATCGACTGGGCGGTGCCGCTCGACGGCGACGGCGGCCTGATCGCCGACGACCTGGTAGACATCCACGGCACGCGCTTCTGGCAGGCGATGTCCGAAGCCGACCGCATCGAGCTCAACCGCCGGGTCACGCGCTGGCGGCTGTCGACCCTGGTGCAGGGCGAGCATGGCGCCATGCTGCTGTGCAGCCAGCTCGTCGAATGCGTGCAAGGGCAGGACGCCAAGCTGTTCCAGGCGACCCAGGTCGCCGACGAGGCGCGCCACAACGAGGTGCTGCAGCGCTACATCGATCTGCGGCTCGACGGCGAGATCTATCCGGTGGGCGGCAATGTGCGGGAGATCTTCGACACCCTGCTCGGCACCTCGTCGTGGTACCTCAAGACGATCGGCCTGCAGCTGGTCGCCGAGACCTTCGCCGTGTCGCTGTTCCGCATGCTGGCGGAGTCGTCGAAGGACGCGGTGCTGCGCCAGGTCTGCCGCCGCATCCTGCAGGACGAGGCGCGCCACATGGGCTTCGCCATGCTCTCGCTGCCCGAGCTGGTCTCCCAGGCGAGCGAGGCGGAGCACCGCGAGATGGAGGACTTCGCCGTGTGGGCGCTCGGCCGCACGCTGGCCGGCACCTTCCCGTTGCCGGTCTACCAGGAGCTCGGCTTCGGCAAGGCCGAGCTCGACGAGATCAAGCGATTCCGCCGCGAGCGCGCGGCCGGCGGCGACGAGACCGCCTTCCGCAAGTACTTCCGCCGCGACCTGCATGACGGGCTGGTGCGCAACCTGCGCAAGGTCGGCCTGATCACCGACCGCATCGCGCCCAGCCTCGAAGGCTTTGGCCTCAAGCTCGCGGCGGCCTAGCGCGAGCAGCGCCGCGCCAGCCCTGGGAGTCCACAAGAGTCCACGCGGCAGTGGACTCTCAAAACGCTGCCGTATAAGCGTTTTCGCCCGAAAGTCCACGAATCCACCGACACCCCACCCCGCTGAAAAAACACCATCTGTGGGGCTGGCCGGAACGAACGCACGCAAACCGGGACCATCATGCGCGCCACAGTGCACCAGCGCGCGTCGAACACCTATTAAGGGCAATGGCC
>VBAF01000544.1 GCA_005884705.1 Alphaproteobacteria bacterium | reverse complement strand
CCGGCCGTCGAGGCGATCATGCTGGCGGGCTTCGACGACAAGTCGAACCCGCTCGGCTCCAAGGGGGTGGGCGAGCTCGGCATCTGCGCCGCCGGGGCTGCGGTCGCCAACGCGATCTACAATGCCTGCGGCGTGCGGGTGCGCGACTATCCGATCACGCCGGACAAGATCCTGAGCGGTTTCCTGCGGCCGAACCTGGCGCAGAAGCGCTGACACCGCCTTCCTCCCCGTTCATACGGGGAGGAAGGCTATCGAAGCGTCGACACCACGCGGGTTTGCGAGCGGACGTGGGGCGCGAAGCGGCCCCAGCCGCGCATGGCGTGGAATTCCTTCGTTTCGACCGCGCCGGGCGAGTCGAGTTCGTAGACCGTGGTCCACAGCTTGACCCTGGTGCACCTGCCTTGGCCACGGTCGCTCTCGGAGACTTCGCCTACCGTGCAGTAACGGCGGCCCGCCAGCACGCCGGGGCAGGACAGGGCGTCGGGCAGATGGACCTCGTCGTACCAGCGGCTCCATTCCGCCTCGACCCCGGCATCGACCTCGGCGGTCACGATCAGCAGACAGTTCGGCAGCTGGCTCATCGGCATTCCCCTTGCACCCGTGCGTCAGGCACGATGGAATGCCCGCAACGGAGATTGTTCAAGGGGGATCGTCGATGCGTAAACTGGTTTGGTCGGCAGTTGCCGCCGTCGCCCTGCTGGGCGTGGCTGCCGCCGATGCGCAACAGGCGCAGACTCCCCGGAAAGGCGGCACCATCCGCTTCACCTCGCCCTATGCGGCGAGCTTCGGCAGCCTCGACCTGCACACGACGGCGCGCGCGACCGACGAGATCGTCGGCAAGGCACTCAATCGCACCCTGTACAACTGGGATTCGGCCCACAACAAGCTGGTGCTCGAGCTCGCCACCTCGGTCAACAGCTCGCCCGACGGCCTGGTCCATACCTACAAGTTGCGCGACGACGCCTACTTCCACAACGGCCGCAAGATGACGGCCGACGACGTCATCTGGTCATTCAACCGCATCATGGACGGCAAGAAGGCCTATCCCGGGGCGCGCTACGTCCGGGTGATCAAAGGCGCGGTCGAATACGAGAAGGGCGACGCCAAGGAGATCGCCGGCCTCAAGAAGATCGACGACTTCACGCTCGAGGTCACGGTCACCGACAGGGTCGAGCCCGGCTACTACTTCTTCGACGGCACGACCGCGATCTTGCCCAAGGAGGAGGTCGAGAAGCCGAACTTCGCCTCCAATCCGGTCGGCCTCGGCCCGTTCAAGTTCAAGGAGCACATCCCGGGCAGCCGCGTCGTGGTCGAGCGCTTCGACAAGTTCTACAAGCCGGGCAAGCCCTATGCCGACCGCCTGGTGTTTGTGATCATGGCCGAGGCGGCGGCGCGCGACGTCGCCTTCCGCAACAAGGAGATCGACACCTCGATCCTGGGTCCGGCGCAGTACGTCGCTTATCGCGCCGACCCGCAGCTCTCCAAGGGCATCCTCG
>VBAF01000543.1 GCA_005884705.1 Alphaproteobacteria bacterium | reverse complement strand
ACCGGCGCTGAAGGACCTCAAGGCCCAGGCGCCGTGGGCGCAGTGCGAGCTGATGCCGACCAACACGCAGGCCAACCTGCTGGTCAATCGCGACAAGCCGCCGTTCGACAACCCGCAGGTCCGCAAGGCGATGGTACTGGCGATCGACCGCTCGGCCTTCACCGAGATCATCGGCCAGGGCATCAACCGCCTGGGCGGCTCGATGCTGCCGCCGCCGGAGGGCCTGTGGGGCATGCCGCCGGACTTCCTCGCCACCGTCGCGGGCTACGGCGCCGACCTCGAGAAGCAGCGCGAGCAAGGCCGTCGCATCATGAAGGAGCTCGGCTACGGCCCTGACAAGCCGCTCAAGATCAAGGTCTCGACCCGCAACATCGCGACCTATCGCGACCAGGCGGTGATCCTGATCGATCACCTCAAGCAGGTTTATATCCAGGGCGAGCTCGAGCCGCTGGACACGGCGGTCTGGTACAACCGCATGGCCAAGAAGGACTACACCGTCGGCATGAATGTCCAGGGCATGGGCATCGACGATCCGGACGTGATGTTCTACGAGACCTTCGCCTGCGGCTCGGAGCGCAACTACACGAACTTTTGCAGTCCCGAGATGGAGAAACTCTTCGACCAGCAGTCGCGCATGAGCGATATCGAAGCGCGCCAGAAGCTGGTCTGGGAGATCGACAAAAAGTTACAGGAAGATGGCGCCCGGCCGGTCATCCAGCACAACTGGGGCGCCACCTGCTGGCGGCCGGAGACGAAAGGGATCAAGCTGTCGGTCAACTCGATATACAACCACTGGCGCTTCGAAGACGTCTGGTTGGATCGTTAGCGGAATTTCCTCGCCCGTCATCGGGGATGCTCTCACGGAGGACATCATGAAGCTCTACACGCATCCTGTCTCCACCGCCTGCCGTCCGGTGATGCAGTTCATCGCCGACAACAACATTGCCTGCGAGATGGAGGTCGTCGACATCCTGAAGGGCGCTCATTACGAACCGGCCTACAGCTCGAAGAATCCCAACCGCCTCGTGCCGATGCTCGAGGATGGCGACTTCCGGCTGACCGAGAGTGCGGCGATCCTGCGCTACCTCGCCG
>VBAF01000542.1 GCA_005884705.1 Alphaproteobacteria bacterium | reverse complement strand
GGGCTACGGCCTGGTCTATCCGCAGCTCTTCCCGCACCACAAGCGGCCCGACGAGACCACGCATGCCGGAACGATCTCGTGGGCGCAGGAGCGCAGCAAGAGCTGGCTGCAGGTGCTGAACGACCACTGGCTGGCCGGCGGCAAGAAGTATCTCTGCGGTGACCAGATCACCATCGCGGACTATCTCGGCTCGGCGATCATGAGTATTGGAGAGCTGATCCATTGCGATCTGAAGAACTATCCCAATGTTCAGCGCTGGCTCGAGACGGTGAAGAAGCAGCCGAACTACGAGAAGGTGAACGAGGTTTTCAACGGCTTCCGCGCCTCGACCGAGGGAAAGATCTGGGCGACGGTCTGAGCACAAGGAGCGCGACCATGATCAAGGGTCTGCATCACAACGCCTATCGCTGCCGCGATTCGGAGGAGACACGGAAGTTCTACGAGGACTTCCTCGGCCTGCCGCTGGTCAACGCCTTCGAGATCAAGGAGACGATGACCGGCCGCAAGACCGCCGGCGTGCTGCACTCCTTCTTCCAGCTCGACGACGGCTCGTGCCTCGCCTTCTTCGAGGCGCCGGACATGCCGTTCGAGTTCAAGGAGCAGCACGACTTCGACCTGCATATCGCGCTCGAGGTCGCGCCCGATGCGCTCGAGGCGATGTTCAAGCGCGGCAAGGCGGAAGGCCGCGAGGTGCGCGGCATCTCCGACCACAAGTTCATCCGCTCGATCTACTTCCG
>VBAF01000541.1:2546-3502 GCA_005884705.1 Alphaproteobacteria bacterium | reverse complement strand
GTCGTGGGCGCCGCGGCCGGCGCGATCCTGGCGCCGACCATGGCCACGGTCACCGGCTGGTTCGACAAGCATCGCAGCATCGCCGTCTCGCTGGTGTCGGCCGGCATGGGTATGGGCCCGATGACGATCTCGCCGTTCGCCAGCTGGTTGCTCCAGAGCTACGACTGGCGCACCGCGCAGCTCATCATTGCGATCGTCGCCTGGGTCCTGCTGATCCCCGCCGCGCTGTTCATGCGCCGCGCGCCCGAGACCGCTCCCGGCATGGCGTCGATGCCGGGCTCGGCCGACCCCGGCATGACGGTGGGGCAGGCGCTGCGCTCGCCGCAGTTCATCATCCTCGGGCTCACCTATTTCTGCTGTTGCGCCACTCACTCCGGCCCGATCTTCCATACGGTGAGCTACGCCATCGCCTGCGGCATTCCCGCACTGACGGCGGTCTCGATCTACAGCATCGAGGGGCTTGCCGGCCTCGGCGGCCGCGTGCTGTTCGGTCTCGCCGGCGACCGGTTCGGCGCCAAGCAGACGGTGGTCTTCGCGCTCGTCGTCCAGGCGCTGGGCGCGGGCGCCTACTACTTCACCCGACAGGTCGGCGAGTTCTACGCCGTCGCCGTCCTCTTCGGCATGGCCTACGGCGGCGTCATGCCGCTCTACGCGGTGATCGCCCGCGAGTACTTCCCGATGCGCATCATGGGTACCGTGATCGGCGCCAGCTCGATGATCGCCAGCCTCGGCATGTCGCTGGGGCCGGCCGTCGGCGGCTGGATCTTCGACACCTTCGGCACCTACGGCTGGCTCTATCTCGGCTCGCTCTTCATGGGGCTCCTCGCCGCCGCGATCGCGCTCGCCTTCCCACCGGTCCCGCTGCGGCCGCGCGAGGCTGCGGCGCAGCCCGCCTAGGGCGTGGACTCAACAACCCCTCGGAGTAGCTTCAAAAGCGCAAGGATCCGTCATGGCCA
>VBAF01000541.1:0-2517 GCA_005884705.1 Alphaproteobacteria bacterium | reverse complement strand
CGACATCGCTTCCGTTTTGATCGCTTCGTAATAGGTGAAGGCTTGGCCGGCGATAGTCTGCCCGAGGCCGGTCCCGACGAACGAAACCCGCTTCTCGTCGAATGAGAAGACGAACTTCGCGGTGCCTTTGCCCGATCCGCATTGCTTGCCGATCTCACAGCCATATCGGCCCGTCTCGGTGCACGTCACTTTGTCTGCCTGCGCCCATACGGGCTCCGTGGGATTCCAGTCTTGCGCAGACGCAGCACGGGCGACCAAGAGGCCTGCCAAGGCTGCCGCGGCACGCATGCCCATGGCCTTACCCGCCGACCAGCTTCTTCTCGATCATGCAGTGGATGCCCTTGTTGCCGTCCACTGTCTGGGTGACGTGGAGATCGGCCTG
This sequence comes from Alphaproteobacteria bacterium, assembly GCA_005884705.1. Taxonomy (GTDB): domain Bacteria; phylum Pseudomonadota; class Alphaproteobacteria; order Reyranellales; family Reyranellaceae; genus Reyranella. The sequence continues at coordinate 2,135 of VBAF01000541.1, read as the reverse complement.
CAGGCTGCACAGCATGTAGGCGTCCGATGCCGCGAGGCCGGTCTTGGCGCTGATCAGGCGGATCATGTCGCGCAGCGCCTCCTTGGCGGCATCGTCGAGATCGGGATCGAAGCCGTGGGTGATCCAGTGCGTTGCGGTCTCGGCGCGCGGGTTAGTGAGCTTCATGTCCTTGCGCACGGTGAAGCGGAAGGTGCCGGAGAGGCTGGTCTCGAGCGCGGTCAGGTTGACCTCGCCGTCGCCCTGCACGCCGTGGCCGTCGCCGGTCGAGAACAGGCCGCCCTCGGCGAACACCGGCAGGTAGACCGTGGTGCCGACCTGGAAGTGCTTGTTGTCGATGTTGCCGCCGAAGGCGCGCGGCTCGATCGAGCTGCACTGGCCCCATTCGGCCGGCGGCGCCACGCCCATGATGCCGAAGAACGGCCGGAGCTGGATCTCGGCGCCCCACGGCAGGGTGCAGACGCCGCGGTTCGAATCGATCGGGATGTGCGTCAGCTTGTAGAACGGGAAGTCCTCCGGCAGCGTGCCGGCAAGCGGCCGCTGCACGTTCCAGCCCCAGTTGGTGCGGAACTTGATGTCGAGCACCTCGACCGCCAGCACGTCGCCGCGCTCGGCGCCCTCGACATGCACCGGCCCGGTCAGGATGTGGCGGCCGAGATGGGGGGTCAGCTTGGCCAGGATCTCGCGATGCTCGGGCAGCACGTTCATCGGCGGCTCGGGCAGGATCTCCTTGGAGCCCGAGACGCAGTGGATGGTCGCGATGTCGCCCGACTTGATCTTGAGCTGCGGCGGCAGCTTGCTGTCGAAGTAGCCCCAGTGGCAGGTCTCGGGCGAGGAATGAAGCTCGTGCGTGGCCATGCGGTCCCCCAAATCGTTTTCGAGTTGAAGCACGAACCAGGCCGTGGGTGCTATAGGCAAACCATGAACTATCGCCACGCTTTCCACGCCGGCAACTTCACGGAGGTGCTTAAGCATATGGCGCTTTGTGAACTCCTGAGATTGCTTACGGCGAAGGACAAGAAGCTCTTTGTTCTCGATACCCACGCCGGAGCAGGTGGATATGATCTGGAGAGCGATCAGGCTGCACGCACAAAGGAGGCCGATGCCGGCATCCTGAGGCTCATGGCGGCGCCGCGCGCCGGCATGCCGGCGGCGGTGGCACGGTATCTGGCGGCGGTCGCAGCCTACGATCGGAAGTTCGGACGGAGCGCCGGGCCACTGCGGCACTACCCCGGATCGCCGCGGCTGGTGCGCGCGGGATTGCGGCCGGGCGATCGCTTCGTTGCCTGCGAGCTGCACGCGGAGGATGCGCTGGCGCTCAAGCGCGAGTTCGCTGGCGACCGGGGCGTCGAGGTCCGCCAGGCCGACGGCTACCAGGCGCTCAAGGCGCTGATGCCGCCGGTCGAGCGGCGCGGGCTGGTGCTGCTCGATCCGCCGTTCGAGGCGGCCGACGAGTTCGACCGGCTGGCGCGCGCGCTCAAGCAGGCGCTGCGCCGCTTCGCCACCGGCTGCTACGCGGTCTGGTATCCGATCAAGGACGAAGCAGCGGCTACCGCGTTCAAGGAGACCCTTGCCGGCGTGAAGGCGCTCATCCTCGAATTGCGGTTGCGCGCCGCGCCGGAGGGCAAGCTCGCGGCCTGCGGGCTGGCGGTGATCAACCCGCCCTGGACGTTCGAGGAGGCAATGGTGGAGGCGCTGCCATGGGTCGGTTCCGCGCTGGACGCCGGCGCGATGCTCACTTCCCGTTCTTCGGCTTCCAGCCCCACAGCTTGAAGGCGGCGGCGGCGACTTGCGGATCGAGCTCCTGCGGCGTGCTCTTCACGCCGCGGCCGAGCTCGTCGACGATGATCTTCAGCCCGGCCAGCCGCGCGTGGCGCTTGTCGTCGGAGGCGATGACGTGCCACGGCGCGTAGTCGGTGTCGGTCTTCTCCAGCATGTCGTCGTAGGCGTCGATGTACTGCTTGCGCTTGGCGATGTTGCGGAAGTCCTCGAGCCCGACCTTGTAGCGCTTGTGCGGCTTCTCCAGCCGCCTGATCATGCGCTTCCGCTGCTCCTCCTCGCTGACATGGACGAGCAGCTTGACGAAGCGCACGCCCGCGTCGGAGAGCGTCCGCTCGAACTCGTTGATCTCGCGATAG
>VBAF01000540.1 GCA_005884705.1 Alphaproteobacteria bacterium | reverse complement strand
CTCGTGAAAGACTTCGCGCCGATTTCGCTGCTGACCAACGGGCCCTTGCTGCTGGTGGCGCGCAAGACGCTGCCGGCGAACGATCTGAAGGAGCTGATCGCCTGGCTCAAGGCCAACCCGGACAAGGCGTCGGCCGGCACCGGCGGCGTCGGCGCGCCCGGCCACATCTCCGGCATCTTCTTCCAGAAGCAGACCGGCACCAACTTCGCCTTCGTGCCCTATCGCGGCACCGGGCCTGCGCTGCGCGATTTGATGGCCGGCCAGATCGACCTGATGATCGACCAGGCGTCCAACGTGGTGCCGCAGATCCAGGCCGGCACGATCAAGGCCTTCGCCGTGCTCTCGGCCACGCGGCTGCCCTCGACGCCCGAGGTGCCGACGGTCGACGAGGCGGGCGTGGCCGGCCTGCACATGTCGGTGTGGCACGGCCTGTGGGCGCCGCGTGCCGTGCCGCCGGACGTCATCGCCAAGGTCAACGCCGCCGTCACCGCCGCGCTGGCCGACGCCAAGACGCGCGAAAAACTTGGCGCGCTCGGGCAGGAAGTGCCGCCGGCCGACCAGCAGAACCCGCAGGCGCTGGCTGCCTTCCAGAAGGCCGAGATCGACAAATGGTGGCCGATCGTCAAGGCGGCCGGCATCAAGGGCGACTGACATGAAGCTCGGCGTGCTGCAGTTCTTCAGCTGGCCCGGCCGGCACGGCCCGCTGGAAGAGGTCTATGCCCGCGCGCTCGAGCGCATCGAGATCATGGACAAGACCGGCTTCGACGCGGTCTGGCTGGCCGAGCATCATTTCACGACCTACAGCGTCTGCCCGTCGGTGCACATGATGGGTGTGCTGGCGGCGGCGCGCACCAAGCGGCTGCGCATCGGCACGGCGGTGTCGCTGGCGGCGCTCTATCATCCGGTGCGGCTCGCCGAGGAGGTGGCGCTGCTCGACATGCTGTCGGGCGGCCGGGTCAACTGGGGCGCCGGCCGCGGCTTCGCGCCGTCCGAGTTCGACGCCTTCGGTGTGCCGATCGACGAAAGCGCCGAGCGCTTCCGCGAGGCCGTCGAGATCGTGCTGCAGGCTTGGAGCCAGGAGCGCTTCAGCTTCCAGGGCGCGCACTACACGTTCGACGACATCGAGGTGCTGCCCAAGCCGCTGCAGAAGCCGTTGCCGGTGTGGATGGCGGCGACCTCGGAGGGGGCGATCGACTGGGCGGCCGGCCGCGGCTTCTCGATCCTGATGGACCCGCACGCCTCGACCCGGGAGCTCGGCGCCAAGCGCCGCCGCTATGCCGACAAGATGGCCGAGGCGGGCTTTTCCGACCAGGGCCGCGACATCCCGATGGCCCGGCTGATCGCTCTGGCGCCGACCACGGCCGATGCCGAGGCGATTGCGCGGCGCGGCGCGCAATGGCTGGTCGACGCCTATGCCGGCCCGCAGCACGCCCATCGCAAGAAGATGCCGCCACGCACCTACGACGGCAAGGAGCCGGCGCAGCACTATGTCGACAGCGTCATCCTGCACGGCACGCCCGAGGCGCTGGTCGACAAGGTGGCCGAGCTCAAGGAGACGATCGGACTCAACTACCTGATGTGCGCCCCGCTCAGCCGCGACAGTTTCCGCCTGCTCGCCGACAAGGTCGTGCCGCGCTTTACCTAGCAGGTAATTGAGGTCGTCCCGGCGTACGCGCATCGCTCGGCGGAGCAGCGGCAGGAGGCAATCGTTGGGCGAATGGCTGGGTGTCTTGATCGCCATCGCGTCGAGCGCGCTGGGCGGCACCGCGGCGGCGGTGACGCGCTACCTGGTCGGCAGCGCCGACCCGCTTACGCTCTCGATCCTGCGCTGGGGCATCGGCTTTGCCTGCGTGCTGCCGGTCGCGCTGCTGATGCGCGCGCGCTGGCCCTCGCGCGCCGACTGGCCGGCGGTGGCGCTGCTCGGCTTCGCCTTCTACGGTCTGTTCTTCATCCTCTACAATCTTGCGGTCAGCTACACGACCGCGGCGCGGGCGAGCCTCGCGCTCTCGACCCTGCCGTTGCAGACCATGATCGTCGGCGCCCTGCTCGGCATCGAGCGCTTGAGCGGGCGCAAGACCGCTGGCGTGCTGATCGCCGTGGTCGGCGTCTGCGCCGCGCTTGCCTCGGGCCTGCCGACGGCGCCGGCCGGCGCCTGGCGCGGCGAGCTGATCATGGCCGGCGCCGTGCTGTGCATGGCCTTCTACAACGTCTTCTCGCGGCCCTTCATCCAGCGCTCGAGCGCGCTCGGCTT
>VBAF01000527.1:1825-4081 GCA_005884705.1 Alphaproteobacteria bacterium | reverse complement strand
CAGCACCAGCGAGGTGTCCTTGAAGAAGCCGATGAAGGTGTTGATCAGCGGCGGGATCACCACCCTGAGCGCCTGCGGCAGGATGATCAGCGCGGTCTTCTGCACGTAGTTGAGGCCCATCGCGTCGGCTGCCTCGAACTGTCCCTTGGGCAGCGACTGCAGGCCGCCGCGGATGATCTCGGCGATGTAGGCGCCGGCGAACAGGATCACCGCCACCTGGGCGCGCAGGAACTTGTCGATGGTCATGCCCGAGGGCAGGAACAATGGCAGCATGACCGAGGCCATGATCAGCAGGCTGATCAGCGGCACGCCGCGGATCAGCTCGATGAAGCCGACGCACAGGCCCTTGATCAGCGGCAGATTGGAACGCCGGCCGAGCGCCAGCAGGATGCCGAACGGGAAGGCGAAGACCAGGCCGTAGGTGGCGAGGATCAGCGTTACCGGGATGCCGCCCCACAGGCCGGTCTCGACGTAGCTCAAGGGCGCGATCGCCAGGCTCCAGGCTGGCAGCACGCCGGCGACGCGCAGCACCAGCCCGATCGCGCCGATCGCGGCCAGCGCCCGCCAGCCGTTGACCTCGGTCGGCGAGCCGATGGCGCCGCGCAGGATCATGCCCAGCCCGCCCGCGGCCAGCGCCACGAACAGGATCAGGCCGATCCCGATATGGAGCTGGCCGAACATCAGCAGGAAGGTGACGAAGCTGCCGACGCCCCAGATCAGCAGCAGGCGCTTGTTCCACATCCGCCGGTCCGAGCTCAGGATCAGCATGGCGAGCATGGCGGCGACGGCGAAGAACGGCCGCCAATGTTGTTCGTAGGGGAACGAGCCGAAGAAGATATAGCGGTACTTCTCGTGGATCAGGGCCCAGCAGGCACCGTGGCCGCGGCATTCGGCGCCGGTCGCCGCCGTGAAGGTCGCGGTGAACAGCGCCCAGTTCAGGAACCAGGACAGCATCCAGCCGAAGATCACCGCCAGCACCACGGTGGTAATGCCGTTGCCCCAGCTCGAGAACAGGTTCTTGCGCATCCAGCCGAACAGACCGGTCTCGACGATGGGGGGAGCCAGCTGCGGCCGCTCGCCGACGGGCATGTCGGTCATATCAGCGCTCCCTCAGTGTGATGCGCTTGTTGTACCAGTTCATGAAGGCCGAGATCGACAGGCTGACCGTGAGATAGGCCGCCATGATGATCAGGATGTTCTCGATCGCCTGGCCGGTCTGGTTGATGGTGACGTTCACCGAGGCCACCAGGTCGGGATAGCCGATGGCGATCGCTAGCGAGCTGTTCTTGGTGATGTTGAGATACTGGCTGGTCATCGGCGGCACGATCACCCGCAGCGCCTGCGGCAGCAGCACCAACCGCATCACGTGGCCGCGCGACAGGCCGATCGCCAAGGCGGCCTCGGTCTGGCCCTTGTGCAGCGCCAGGATGCCCGATCGCACGATCTCGGCGACGAAGGCCGAGGTGTAGAGCACCAGCCCAACCAGCAGGGCGGTGAATTCCGGCTGGATCACCGTGCCGCCCTCGAAGTTGAAGCCCTTGAGCTCGGGCCAGCTCATGTGGTGCGGCGCGCCGCCCAGAAGCCAGATCAGCAGCGGCAGGCCGACGATCAGGCCGATGCTGGCCTTGATGGTCGGGAAGGGTAGGCCGGTCGCGTCCTGGCGCTTCTTGGCCCAACGCTTGACGACGACGGCCGCGGCGATGCCGACCAGCAGCGCGACGCCCATCCACTTGTGGATCGGATCGGCGACCGGCACGGGGAAGTAGAGCCCGCGATTGCTGAGGAAGAAGGAATTCAGGACGTTGATCGCCTGGCGCGGCCCGGGAAACGCCTCGCTGATCAGTTTGTAGATCAGGAACAGCCACAGCAGCAGCGGCACGTTCCGGAACATCTCGACATAGCCTTCGCAGACCCTGGCGAGCAGCCAGTTGGGCGACAATCGGCCGACGCCGATCGCGGTGCCGAGAATGGTCGCCATGATGATGCCCAGCACCGCAATCTTGAGGGTGTTGAGCATGCCGACCAGGATCGCGCGCGCGTAGGTGCTGGCCGGCGAGTAGGCGATCATGGTGTCGCCGATCTCGAAGCCCGCCTCCCGCTCGAGGTAATGGAAGCCCGAGGCGATCTTCTGGCGCTGCAGGTTCTCGACGGTGTTGCTCACCAGGAACCAGGCGAGCAGCCCGACCAGCGCCACCACGACGACCTGAAACACCCAGCCGCGGATGACCGGGTCGTTCCAGGGCGACACCTTCACCT
>VBAF01000527.1:0-1814 GCA_005884705.1 Alphaproteobacteria bacterium | reverse complement strand
CCCAGCGTCTCGACGGCCATGCGTTTCTCTCCCTGAGGCTCAACGGATCGGCGGGGCGTATTGCAGGCCGCCCTGCGTCCAGAGCTTGTTGACGCCGCGATCGATCTTGAGCAGCGAGCCCGGCCCGACGTGCCGGTCGAAGCTCTCGCCGTAATTGCCGACCTGTTTGATGATGTTGTAGACCCACTTCTCGTCGACGCCCAGCGCCTTGCCCATGCCCGGCGTGACGCCGAGGATGCGTTTGATGGTGGGGTTCTCGCTCTTCATCATCTCGTCGACGTTCTTGGACGTGATGCCGTATTCCTCGGCCTCGAGCATCGCATACTGCGTCCAGCGCACGATGTCGGCGAACTGGTTGTCGCCGTGCCGCACCATCGGGCCGAGCGGCTCCTTGGAGATGATCTCGGGCAGGATCACGAAGTCGTCGGCCGTGAGCGGTGCAGGCGTGTTGGCAACGCGCGTCGCGGCAAGGCTCGAGACGTCGGTCGTGTAGACGTCGCAACGCCCGGAGAAGAAAGCGGCCCGGATCTCCTCGACCTTCTCGATCACCACCGACTTGAAGCTCATCTTGGTCGCGCGGAAATAGTCCGCGAGGTTGAGTTCCGTCGTCGTGCCGGGAGCGACGCAGACCGTGGCGCCGTTCAGCTCCTTGGCGCTCTTCACGCCGAGCTTCTTGTTCACCATGAAGCCCTGGCCGTCGTAGTAGGTGATGGCCGTGAAGTCGAGGCCGAGTGCGGTGTCGCGCTGCAGGGTGATGGTGGTGTTGTTGGACAGCAGATCGACCTCGCCCGACTGCAGCGCGGTGAAGCGCTGCTGCGAGGTGAGCGGCACGTACTTGACCTTCTCCGACTCGCCGAAGATCGCCGCCGAAACGGCGCGGCAGACATCGACGTCGAGGCCGACCCATTTGCCCTGGCTGTCGGCGACGGCAAAGCCTGCGATGCCGGTCGGCACGCCGCAGATCACGGCGCCGCGCGCCTTGATGCCGTCGAGGTCTTTGCCGGCCAAGGCCGCCCCCGACGCCAGCACGGTTGCCAGGCCCAACGCCAACGCCAGCGCAGTCTGCTTCATCCTGCCTCCCGTTTTCCTTGCTCCAAGTCTCGCCTCCGGCGGGCTTGCAAGCAACAGGCCAAATCGGCTGCTACCGGATAGGCGGGGCATATTGCAGGCCGCCCTGGGTCCACAATCGGTTCAGGCCACGCTCGATCTTGAGCGGGCTGCCCATGCCGACATTGCGATCGAAGCTCTCGCCGTAGTTGCCGACCTGCTTGACGATGGCGTGGACCCATTTCTCGTCGAGGCCGAGCGCCTTGCCCATGCCGGGGGTGACGCCGAGGATGCGCTTGATGGTGGGGTTGTCGCTCTTGGCCATCTCGTCGACGTTGGCCGAGGTGATACCGTATTCCTCGGCCTCGACCATGGCGTAGAGCGACCAGCGCACGACGTCGGCGAACTGGTTGTCGCCGTGGCGCACCACCGGCCCGAGCGGCTCCTTGGAGATGATCTCCGGCAGGATCAGGAAGTCGTCGAAGGTGCGCGGCGGCGGCACGTTGGCGGCGCGCGTGGCGGCGAGGCTCGAGGCGTCGGTGGTGTAGACGTCGCAGCGGCCGGAGAAGAAGGCGGCGCGGATCTCGTCGACCTTTTCGATGACCACCGGCTTGAAGGTCATCTTGTTGGCGCGGAAATAGTCAGCGAGGTTGAGCTCGGTCGTCGTGCCGGGGGCGACGCAGATCGTGGCGCCGCTCAGCTCCCTGGCGCTCTTCACCCCGAGCTTTTTCGGCACCAGGAAGCTCTGGCCGTCGTAGTAGTAGACG
>VBAF01000526.1:4628-6188 GCA_005884705.1 Alphaproteobacteria bacterium | reverse complement strand
ATGTCGCCCGAGCCGTGGGTGGCAGAGACGACGAGGAAGATCTCGTGCGACTGGAGATCGCCCATGCCCGCCGCCTTGTCGGTGACGTCGACGCGGTGCCCGGCCGCGGTCAGCACCGGCTTCAGCGCGTCGGCCACCATCTGGGCATTGCCCGACTCGGTGCCGACCAGGATGAGGATGGTCGCCATCGCGTCGGACATACGAAACTGGCGTCCGCCCTGCGACGCGACAAGTTCGCGCGTTGCGCGGACCGGATAGCGCGGGTGCAGGCCGCGTGCCAGTCTTTCGCCATGGAGGAAACACCGGTCCTGTCGGCGCTCGCCGATGGCGTGCTCACACTGACGCTCAACCGGCCGCAGCGTCTGAACGCCATGAACAACGCGCTGATCGAAGCGATGAATCGCGAGCTGTCCCGCGCCCGTGACGATGCCGCCGTCCGCGCCGTGCTGCTCACCGGCACCGGCCGCGGCTTCTGCGCCGGCGCCGATCTCGCCGGCGGCGGAACGGTCGATGCCGCAGCCGCCGCGCCGCCCGACCTCGGCGCCAACATGGACCGCATCTTCAATCCGATGATCCGCGCCATGCGGGCGCTGCCCAAGCCGATCGTCGGCGCCATCAACGGCGTGGCGGCGGGCGGCGGCGCCAACTTCGCGCTCGCCTGTGACATCGTCCTGGCGGCGCGTTCGGCGCGCTTCGACCAGGCCTTCGTGCGCATCTCGCTGCTGCCCGATCTCGGCGGCACCTGGTTCCTGCCGCATCTGGTGGGCGACGCCCGCGCCCGGGCGCTGGCCATGCTCGGCACCTCGCTGACCGCCGAGCAGGCCGAGCGCATGGGCATGATCTGGCAGGTCGTCGAGGACGCCTCGCTGATCGACGAGGCGACCACGCTCGCTCGTCGGCTCGCGGCGGGGCCGACGCTGAGCTACGCCGCGATCAAGCAGGCGATCGATGCGGCGGCCACCAACACGCTCGACCGCCAGCTCGACCTCGAGCGCGACAGCCAGCGGATGCTCGGCAAAACAGCCGACTCCCGCGAGGGCGTCGCGGCCTTCCGTGCCAAGCGGCCGGCACAGTTCACGGGACGCTGGCGACGATGACGCTCAGCCAGCCCGAGAAGCTGAACGCCGTCTCGCGCAAGATGATCGCCGAGATCAAGTCGGCCTGGGAGGATATCGCGGCCGATGGCGCGGTGCGGGCCGTGCTGCTGACCGGGGCCGGCCGCGGCTTCTGCGCCGGCGCCGATCTCGCCGATCCCGACCGCGACACCGGCCCGAACGCCGATTCGGGGGCGGCGCTCGACAAGTTCTTCAATCCGGTGATCCGCACGATGCGCTCGATCCCCAAGCCGATCGTGGCGGCGGTCAACGGCGTGGCGGCCGGCGTCGGCATGAGCTTCGCGCTCGCCTCCGACATCGCGATTGCCGGCAAGTCGGCCTCGTTCCTGCAGGCCTTCGCCCGGATCGGCCTGCTGCCCGACGGCGGCAGCACGTGGTTCCTGCCGCGCCTGGTCGGCGAGCAGCGGGCGCGGGCGCTCGCCATGCTGGCGCCGCAGATCAAGGC
>VBAF01000526.1:2928-4514 GCA_005884705.1 Alphaproteobacteria bacterium | reverse complement strand
CCACGGCAACGATCTCGGCCAGCAGCTCGACCTCGAGCGCGACTTCCAGCGCGAATTGGGCCGCAGCGAGGATTTCAAGGAAGGCGTGCAGGCCTTCCTCGCCAAGCGCCCGGCGACCTTCAAAGGCAAATAGGGGACACCACGATGACGACGCCGCCAGGTATGACGCCAAACAAGGAGATCACCTCGGGCCTGAAGTTTCCGGAGGGCCCGATCGCGATGCCCGACGGCTCGGTGATCCTGGTCGAGATCGCGCGCGAGACGCTGACCCGCGTCATGCCCGACGGCAAGCAGCACGTCATCGCCAAGCTGGGCGGCGGACCCAACGGCGCGGCGATGGGGCCGAACGGCAAGATCTATGTCTGCAACAACGGCGGCTTCAACTGGATCGAACGGCCCGGCGGCCGGCTGTTCCCGGGCACGCAGCCGGCCGACTACAAGAGCGGCTCGATCCAGGTGGTCGATCCCGAGACCGGCAAGTTCGAGACGATGTACGATTCCTGCGAGGGCCGGAAGCTGAACGGGCCGAACGACCTCGTCTTCGACAAGGATGGCGGCTTCTGGTTCACCGATCTCGGCAAGACGCGCGAGCGCGACAACGATCGCGGCGTCGTCTACTACGCCCGCGCCGACGGCTCGAAGATCGAGGAGAAGGTGTTCCCGCTCGAACGGCCCAACGGCTGCGGCCTGTCGCCCGACGAGGGTACGCTCTATGTCGTCGAGACGCCGACCGCGCGCTGCTGGGCCTTCGAGCTCTCCGCGCCCGGCACGATCAAGGATGCCAACGGCCCCTATCGCGGCGAGAAGGGCCGTGTCATCGCCGGCCTCGGCGGCTACCAGATGTTCGATTCGCTGGCTGTCGATTCGGCCGGCCACATCTGTGTCGCCACCTTGATCACCGGCGCCGTCTCCGACATCTCGCCCGACGGCCAGTCGGTGACGCAGTACAAGCTGCCCGACCCGATGGTGACCAACGTCTGCTTCGGCGGACGGGAACTGCGCACCGCGTTCGCGACGCTGTCGATGACCGGCAAGCTGGTGAGCTTCGAATGGCCGCGCCCTGGGCTGAAGCTGAACTACCTGAACAAGTAAGCGCCGTCTGCGGCGCGGAGCGGTCAGGCCTTCGCCAGCGCCCGCACCTCGCGGCTGGCGACGACGCGGCCCGTGGCATAGGCCTCGTGGTTGGCGTCGACGTCGGAGAGCTTGTAGCGGTAGTTCACCATCATGCCGTACGACTGCTTGAAGCCGTTGGCGCTGGTGTCGCCCAGCCAGTTCAGCCGCTCGACGATCGCGCCGTTGCCGAGATGGAAGTGCGCCACGCGATCGAGCGCGCGGCCCCTCTCGTCGGTGGTGGTCAGGAAGCGCGCGGCCATGCGGGTCAGGATCGGGCGCAGCGCCTTGTCGATCGCCGGCACCTCCCACCAGACCGGCCGATCGAGCAGATGGCGCACGGCGGCGGCGCCGGCGGCCTCGTTGGTGACCGGCACCAGCGAGCTGATCTCGCCGTGCGTCAGCACCGCATCGCCCTCGTTCTTGAGCCGCTCGTCGACATGGCGGCGCAGGCCGGGGACCGGCGAGAGGGTGGC
>VBAF01000526.1:2429-2923 GCA_005884705.1 Alphaproteobacteria bacterium | reverse complement strand
GTCGCGGGCGAGCTGCTCGGCGACCCGCTTGATCAGGAAGTTGCCGAAGCTGATGCCAGCCAGGCCCTGCTGGCAGTTGGAGATCGAATAGAAGATCGCGGTGTTGGCACCCGCCACGTCGGAGGTCTCGGCTTTGGCGTCGAGCAGGCGCTGGACGTTGCCGGCCATGCCGGTGGTCAGGGCGACCTCGACGAAGATCAGCGGCTCGTCGGGCATGCGCGGATGGAAGAAGGCAAAGCAGCGCCGGTCCGAATCCAGGCGGTTCTTGAGATCGCGCCACGAGCGGATCGCATGCACCGCCTCGTAGGCGACGAGCTTCTCCAGCAGAGCCGCCGAGGCGTGCCAGTCGATGCGGACGAGATCGAGGAAGCCGACGTCGAACCAGGCCGAGAGCAGCGACCGCAGGTCTTCGCTCAACGCCCGCGCCGCGGCGTCGGTCTTGCCGAGGACCAGCAGCTCGGCGCGCAGGTCGACGACGAACTTAACGCCCTGAG
>VBAF01000526.1:0-2363 GCA_005884705.1 Alphaproteobacteria bacterium | reverse complement strand
TCCTCGCGGGTGAGGCCGTAGTCCTGCGCGAGCGTCAGCAGGAACTTCTTGCGGCCGGCCGGCGACAGCGAGAGGTAGGCCTGCCCCAACTCGGCCGCGCGCGCACGTCGGGCCGTCTCGCCGCCCTTGCCTTCGAGGCAGGCATCGATGCGGTTCTTCAATCGCGGGATGTCGTCGTCGGGAAGGTCGGGACGCAGCGGCGCGCCGACCACTTCGCGGGCGCCGCGCGCGGTTTCGATGAAGGCGTTGCGCAGGCGCTCGAGAGTGCGCCCGGCGGTGTTGGAAAAGGGGAGGGCCATGCGTCCGATTATGTCACGGCGACTGTGTCACTCCAGTGTTCGCCACAGGTACCAGCTCGCCACCGTGCGATAGGGACGCCATCGCTCGCCGTGCTTGCCGAGTGCCTGCGGCGTGGGCAGCGCGCGCTTGTGGAAGGCCTTCGCATAGGCCTTGCGCAGGCTGTAATCATCCAGCGGCAGGACGTCGGGACGGCCGAGGCGGAACATCAGGAACATCTCGGCGCTCCACCGGCCGATGCCGCGCACCGCCACGAGGCGCTCGATCAGCGCCTCGTCGCCCAGCGCGCCCGCGGCCTCGAGCGTCGGCAGTTCGCCGGCGTGCACCCGCCGCGCCAAATCCTGCACCGCCAGCACCTTGGCGCGCGACAGGCCGCAGCCGCGCAAGGCGTCGTCGCTCGCCGCCAGGACGTGGCGCGGCGTGAAGCCGGCCTTGGCGCGCGGGAACAGGGCCTCGACCCGGCCGTAGATCGTCGCCGCCGCCTTGTTCGAGAGCTGCTGATAGACGATCGCCTCGGCGAGCGCGCCGAACAGGCTGCGCGAGGATTTGAGCTCCATCGCGAACGGCCCGACCCGCGCGATGATCGCGCCCAGCGCCGGGTCGGCGGCCTTCAGGTGCCGGATGGCCGTCTTCGGATCGAAGCCGAAGTCAGCCATGGCGGCGGTCGAGGCCCGCGAACAGCGGACCGGCGCCGAGTGCCGCGGCGCCCTCGATCTCCAGGATGCGCCGCTTGGTGGCGACACCGCCATTGGCCGAGAATCCGCCCATCTTGCCGTCGGCGCCCAGCACGCGATGGCAGGGCATCAGGATGGCGATCGGGTTCCTGCCCATCGCCTGGCCGACCTCGCGCGACTCCTGTGGCGCGCCGAGGCGCTTGGCGATCTCGCCGTAGGTCATGGTCTGGCCGGGCGGGATGGTGCGGGCGATCGCGTAGGCGCGCTGGTGGAACTCGGGCGCCTCGCCGAAATCGAGCGGCACGTCGCTGAGATCGACCTTCCCGCCGGCGAGCAGGCCGAGCACGCGGTCGATCACCGCCTTCATCGCCGGCGGTGGCGCCTGCTCCTCGGCGTCCGGCCAACGCCGGGTGATGCGGGCGCGCGTCGTGGCGGAGCTCGCCTCGGGCAGGCGGAGGCCGACGATCGTGTCGTCCTTCCAGACGAGGCTGCAGGTGCCGATCGGCGTGTCGAACAGGGTGAAGGCTGGAGCGTTCATGTCGATACCTTGTCATCAAACTGGCACTGACGCCCAGTATGTTGGGAGGGTTGTTGTTTATTTGGAGTCCCTGGATTGGTCTATCCGCGGGCTGACAGTGATTTGCGGCTCAAGCAGGCCGTGCGCCGCCACCGGACGCTGAGCCGCGAGGGGCTTCTGGAGCGGCTGTTCGAGCGGCTCTTTCGCGGCCTGGTCTACACCCAGATCTGGGAGGATCCCGAGGTCGATCTCGAGGCGCTGGAACTGCGGCCCGACAGCCATGTCGTGGCGATCGCCTCGGGCGGTTGCAATGTCCTTTCCTACCTCACCGGCGACCCGGCGCGCATCACGGCGGTCGATCTCAGCGGTGCCCATGTCGCGCTCAACCGGCTGAAGCTGGTCGCCGCGAGCCGGCTGCCGTCGTGGGAGACCTACTACCGTTTCTTCGGTGCGGCCGACGACGAAGTCAACGTCGCCGCTTATGACCGGCTGATCGCGCCGCATCTCGATACGCAAAGCCGGCTCTACTGGGAAGGCCGCAGCCCCCAGCAGCTCGGGCGTCGGCGCATCTCGATCTTCGCCCGCAACGTCTATCGCCATGGCGTGCTCGGCTCCTTCATCGGCGTGACCCACGCGATCTGCCGCGCCTATGGCGTCGACCTCAAGGAACTCCTGAGCGCTCGCACGCTCGAGGAACAGCGGCAGTTCTTCGACACGGCGCTGGCGCCCTTGTTCGACAAGCGCGCGGTGCGTTGGGCGACCGCCAACCGGCTCTCGCTCTACGGCCTCGGGATCCCGCCCGCGCAGTACGAGGCATTGGCCGGCAGCCGCGACATGCGCCACGTGCTGCGCGCGCGGCTGGAGCGACTGGCCTG
>VBAF01000525.1 GCA_005884705.1 Alphaproteobacteria bacterium | reverse complement strand
CGCGCCAGGTGCCTGCTGCTCGGCCGCGCCCTGCAGCCGATCGAGCAGATCGTCGGCACCTGGCGCGGCATCGTCTCGGCGCGCGGCTCGCTGGGTCGTCTGCACGAGCTGTTTGGCGCCATCGCCACGCGGGGCCCGAGCATCGCCCTGCCCAAGCCGACTGGCCGGCTGTCGATCGAGGGGCTGAGCTACGTGGCGCCGGGCAGCCCCCGTCCGCTGCTGCGCAACATCTCCTTCGAAGTGGAGGCGGGCGAGATCCTGGGCGTCATCGGCCCGTCCGGCGCGGGCAAATCGACGCTCGCCCGCCATTTGGTCGGCGTGCTGGCCCCCACTGCCGGCATGGTGCGGCTGGACGGCGCCGACGTCACCGCCTGGTCGCGCAACGGCCTGGGCCAGCATGTCGGCTACCTGCCGCAGGACATCGAACTGTTCTCCGACACGATCGCCAACAACATCAGCCGCTTCCAGGCGGGCAACGACGCCGCGATCCTGGAGGCGGCCCGGCTGGCGGACGTGCATCAGCTGATCCTGCGCCTCGCCAACGGCTATGAAACGGCAGTCGGCGAAGGCGGTGCCACCCTGTCGGGCGGCATCCGCCAGCGCATCGGGCTGGCCCGGGCGGTCTATGCCTCGCCCAGTCTCGTGGTGCTCGACGAGCCCTCCTCCAACCTCGACGCCGACGGCGACGTGGCGCTCGGCGACTGCCTGATCCAGCTCAAGAAGAAGGGCGTGACGGTGGTGCTGATCTCGCACCGCCCGGCATCGATCGTCACCGCCGACAAGCTGCTTCTCCTGAAGGACGGCGCGGTCGAATTGTTCGGCCCCCGCCTCGACATTCTCGCCAAGCTGACGCCGCGCCCTGTCAACCGCATCCCGCAGGTGAGGTCGGCATGAAGGATCTGAGGAAAGCCGGCTTCGCGGTCGGCTCGACCTGGCGCCCGGCCATCGTCGGGTGGGCGATCATCGGCCTGTTCTTCGGCGGCTTCGGCGCCTGGGCGGCGATCGCCCCGCTGAACGGCGCGGTCGTGGCCAATGGCATCATCAAGGTCGAGGGCAACCGCAAGAGCGTGCAGCATCTCGACGGCGGCAGCGTCAAGCGGCTCAATGTCAAGGAAGGCGACCACGTCAATGCGGGCGACGTGGTGATCGTGCTCGACGACAACCAGGCCAAGGCCGAGTACGAGGTGCTGCGCGAGCAGTATGTCGTGCTGCGCGCTACCGAGGCGCGGCTGCTGACCGAGCTCGCCGAAGGCAAGGAGCTTGTCAAGCCGGCCGAGCTCGAGGACCCGCGGCACAAGACCTACGCGGTCACCGTGTGGACGGGCCAGCTCAAGCAATTCGAGAGCCGGCGCGCCACGCTCGAGGGTCAAACCAAGGTCATCGCGGAAAAGATCCGGCAGCTTCAGTCCCAGATCGGCGGCGCCGAGGCCCAGGCCAACGCCTACACCGCCCAGGTCGACTCGGTGAGGAGCGAGGCCGACAGCGTGGCGCCGCTGGTCGACAAGATGCTGCTGCCCAAGCCCCGTCTGCTGCAGCTGCAGCGCACGGCGTTCGGCCTGGAAGGCCAGATCGCCGACGCCCAGGCCAACATCAGCAAGTTCCGCCAGGCCATCGCCGAGCAGGAGCTGCAGATCGCCCAGCTCCACCACGACCGCATGGCGGAGGTCACCAAGGACCTGCGCGAGATCCAGGCCCGCCTGCTCGAGGTGATCCCCAAGCGGACGAGCGCCGAGGCGATCCTGGGCCGCATGGAGATCCGCTCGCCGTATGCCGGCAAGGTGGTGGCGCTGAACGTCTTCTCGGTCGGCGGCGTGATTCAGCGCGGCGAGAAGATCATGGACATCGTGCCGGACGAGGACGGCCTCACCATCGAGGCCCAGGTCGCCGTCGAGGACATCAGCGACGTCCATCCCGGCATGCCGGCGGAGGTCCATCTCACCGCCTACAAGCAGCGCATCGTGCCGACGCTGCACGGTGTGGTGGCGCAGGTCTCGGCCGACCGGCTGAACGATCCCAAGACCAACGCGCCGTTCTACATCGTCACGATCAAGCCCGATCCCGAGGAGCTCGCCAACTTGACGGACGTCAAGCTTCATCCCGGTATGCCGGCGACGGTCATGCTGCCGACCGACAGCCGCACCGCCTTCGAGTACATCATGGGGCCACTCGCCTCGTCGTTCCGTCACTCGTTCAAGCAGAAATAGGCTAGCCACCCGCCCGACGAATGAACGGTCCAGCCGTTCTCCATGTGGAAAGGACCGCGTCCCGGCGGTGTCCAGGCGCGTCCCAGAGCCCCTGGGACGGCTTCGATGCCGATTCCATAAGGGTTTTGGCCTCGCGTCCCAGAATTCCACCCCACCCCCCTCGTGGGACGCTCTGGGACGCCTGGGACGGTGAAACTGCAAATTGTTGAGGCCTAGCCGAGTTGCCGCATCAGCTCCGACCAGCGATCGAGGATCGGCGTGATCTTGTCCTCCTTCTCGGCCGTTCAGCCGATCGAGATTGTCGGGCGTGCGGAAGATGCTGATCGGCAGACTCGCCGGATCGCGGCCGGCATCGGCCGCCATCTTGCGGAACTGGTCGATGGCGCCGATGCCCTCGCTCTCCAGCCAGTCATCGCGGGGAATCCAGCCGTCGCCGTAGCGGAAGGCGCGCTTGGCGGCATAGGCCAGACGGCCGCCGACGATGATCGGCGGATGGGGCTTCTGATAGGGCTTGGGCCACTGCTTCATCTTGTCGAACTTCACGAACTCACCGTGATATTCAGGCTCCTCGTTGGCCCAGATCGTCTTCATCGCCTCGATGCGTTCGCGCGCCAGCTTGTGGCGGCTCTTGAACGCCGTGCCGTGGTTCTCGATCTCATCCTGGTTCCAGCCGTTGCCGACGCCGAACAGGAAGCGGCCCTGGCTGAGCTGGTCGATGGTCGAAACCT
>VBAF01000052.1 GCA_005884705.1 Alphaproteobacteria bacterium | reverse complement strand
CCTCGTGTTCCTCGATTTGCACCACATCAACTGGATCCCGATCAACGATCCGGTGAACCAGATCGTGCACGGCGAGGACGGCAACGCCGTGCACTCGGTGATGGTCGGCGGCCGCATGGTGGTCGAGAACCGCAAACTGCTCACCGTCGACCTCGCCAAGCTCGCCGCGCAGGCGGCGGCGTCACAGGCGCGCCGCGCCCCGCCGATGGGCGACGCGAAGAAGCTCTACGAGCGGCTCGAGAAGGTGGTCGGTGCCTTCTGCCCCGGCCTCGCCAAGGCGCCGCTGCACATCCATCGCTTCGGCGCCAGCCATCATCACCATTAGCGGAGCAGGCTTTCGATCGCTGCCTTGAGCTCGGCGACGTCGGTGACTTCGATGTCGGGAGCTTCGGCCGGCGACCGCGGCGTCTGGCGGCGGTGACGGCCTGTGCGGAACCGGATCGTGGCCATGCCGAGCGCCTTGGCCGGTGCGATGTCGTTGTCGAGGCGATCGCCGACCATGATGCATTCGGTGGGCAGCAGACCCGGATCGCCGTAGACGAAGAGATCGCCGATCCCTGCCCGATCGAGCCGCTCGCGCTCGCTGTCGGCAGCGCCGAGCGTCAGCCCGAGTTGGCGCAGTTTGCGCAGCAGCCCGTCGATCTCGGGCCGAAGCTGGAAGACGTCGAGCTTGCCGACCATCGCCTGCACCCGCTGGCGCACGCGCTCGACGGTGCGCGGGTCGCCGCACAGCGTCTCGATCATGTGGCCGTAGGCGTCGGACGCGAAGGCCTCGACGGCCCGCTGCGAGGCCGCCTCGATCACCGCCTCGTCGATCCGGATGCCTTCCAGGCCGCAGGCCGAGGCGATCGCGCCGTCCATCGCGATCTCGTGCGCGAACTCGAGGTCGATCGGCCCGCCGACGTCGAACAGCACGGCGCGGCGCGGCAAGACCGATCAGGCCTTCTCGACCGCGCCTCCGGCGTCGACCCAGCCCTTGAAGCCGCCGAGGTTGCGGACCTTGTCGTAGCCCATGTCCTTCAGCGTTTTGCCGACCAGCGCCGAGCGGCCGCCCGAGGCGCAGTAGCAGACGATGGTCTTGGCGCGGTCGAACGCCTTGTCGTGCATCGGCGAGGCCGGGTCGGCGCGGAACTCGACCAGCCCGCGCGGCACGGCGAGCGCGCCCTGGACCTTGCCCGAGGCCGCAAGCTCGGGCGGCTCGCGGACGTCGAGGAACAGGACGTCGGCCTTGCCGACCAGCGCCTGAGCCTCCTGCGGGCTGATCGCGGGCACAGCGGCCTGCGCCTCGGCGAGCATCGATTGGACGGTCTTCATGGCGATCCTCCTCGAACCTGCGCGATGGGCACGGAGCGCCGAGGACAGCGCGCTAGTGCGCGCTGCCTTCGAGCGCCTTGACGATCTGCTCGCACATCACCTTGGCGTCGGCAAACAGCATCATGGTGTTGTCGCGGAAGAACAGCTCGTTGTCGACGCCGGCATAGCCCGACGACATGCCGCGCTTGACGAACAGCACGCTCTGCGCCTTCTCGACGTCGAGGATCGGCATGCCGTAGATCGGGCTCTGCGGATCGGTCTTGGCGGCGGGGTTGGTGACGTCGTTGGCGCCGATCACGAAGGCCACGTCGGTGGCGGCAAAATCGCGGTTGATGTCGTCGAGCTCGAACACCTCGTCGTACGGCACGTTGGCCTCGGCCAGCAGCACGTTCATGTGGCCCGGCATGCGGCCGGCCACCGGATGGATGGCATAGCGCACCTGCACACCCTTCCTCTTCAGGTTGTCGGCCATCTCGCGCAACGCGTGCTGGGCCTGCGCCACCGCCATGCCGTAGCCCGGCACAATGATCACCGAGCTGGCGTTCGACATCAGGAAGGCGGCATCCTCGGCCGAGCCCACCTTGACCGGCTTGTCGGACTTGCCGTGCGCGGCGCTCGCGCCTGACGAGTCGGTGCCGAAGCCGCCCAGGATGACGTTGAAGATCGAACGGTTCATGCCCTTGCACATGATGTAGCTCAGGATCGCGCCCGAGCTGCCGACCAGCGCGCCGGTGACGATCAGTGCGGTGTTGCCCAGGGTGAAGCCGATGCCCGCCGCCGCCCATCCCGAATAGGAGTTGAGCATCGAGACCACGACCGGCATGTCGGCGCCGCCGATCGGCAGGATCAGCAGGAAGCCGACCGCCAGCGACAGCGCGATCAGCAGCATGAAGGTGATCGGATGGCCGCGCATGGCGAACCACACCAGCAGCAGCAGGATGGCTAGCCCGATCAGCGCGTTGAGCGGATGCTGGCCGCGGAAGATCAGCGGCGCGCCGGTGACCAGGCCCTGCAGCTTGGCGAAGGCCACGATCGAGCCGGTGAACGTGATGGCGCCGATAATCGTGCCGAGCCCCATCTCGACCAGGCTCTGGCTCTTGATGTGGCCGGGCGAGCCGATGCCGAAGGCCTCGGGCGAGACGAAGGCGGCTGCCGCCACGAACACCGCCGCGAGGCCGACCAGCGAATGGAAGGCGGCGACCAGCTGGGGTAGCGCCGTCATGTGGATGCGGAGCGCCACCAGCGTGCCGATCGCGCCGCCGACAATCAGGCCGCCGACGATCAGCCACGGCGAGACGACGCCCGGAGTGGCGACGGTGACGCCGATCGCGATCACCATGCCGACGACACCGAACAGGTTGCCCTGCCGCGAGGTCACCGGCGAGGACAGCCCGCGCAGCGCCATGATGAGTCTTCTTCTTGAACATCGACAGCATGCGGTGCGTGACGATGAAGCCGCCGAAGATATTGACCGCCGCCAACGCGACCGCGACCGCGCCGAACAGCTGCGCCGCGCCGAGGCCCTTCAGCCCGGCCGCCAGCAGCGCGCCGACGATGATCACCGAGGAGATGGCATTGGTGACGGCCATCAACGGCGAATGCAGCGCCGGCGTCACCCGCCACACCACGTAGTAACCGATGAAACAGGCCAGCGCGAAGATGGTGAGCAGCGAGACGAACGGCATGTGGCCGTCGGGAATGGCGAGCGTGCCCTGGGCGGAAAGGTCGGTGATCTGCTGCGCCACCGCCTTCAGGTTGGCCGCGAGCTCCTGCGCCTGAGTGGCGAGCTTGGCCGCTTCGCCGGCGAGTCTGTCGTCCATATCGGCTCCTAGCCCTGGCTCAGCGAGGGGTGCACGACCTGGCCGTTCTGGGTGACCAGCGTGCCCTTCACCACCTCGTCGGTGAGATCGATCTTCAAGGCTTTGGTATCCTTGTCGACCATCGGCGTGACGAAGTTCAGCAGATTGCGCGAGAACAGCGCCGAAGAATCGGTCGGCAGCGCCGCCGGCAGGTTGGCCGGGCCGATGATCTTCACACCATGCCGCTCGACGATCTGGCCGAACTCCGAAAGCGGGCAGTTGCCGCCCTGCTCGACTGCCATGTCGACGATCACCGAGCCGAGCTTCATGGTCCGCACCATGTCCTCGTTGACCAGCACCGGCGCCTTGCGGCCGGGGATGAGCGCCGTCGTGATCACGATGTCCTGCAGCTTGATGTGCTCGGCGACCAGGGCCGCCTGCTTGGCCTGGTACTCCGCGCTCATCTGCTTGGCGTAGCCGCCCGTGGTCTCGGCGGCCTTGAACTCCTCGTCCTCGACGGCGACGAACTTGGCGCCGAGCGACTGCACCTGCTCCTTGGTCGCGGGCCTCACGTCGGTCGCGGTGACGATGGCGCCGAGTCGCCGCGCCGTCGCGATCGCCTGCAAGCCGGCCACGCCCACGCCCATGATGAAGGCGCGCGCCGGCATCAGCGTGCCGCCCGGCGTCATCATCTGCGGGAAGATGCGGCCGAAATTGTCGGCCGCCAGCAGCACCGCCTTGTAGCCCGCGAGGTTGGCCTGCGAGGACAGGATATCCATCGACTGCGCGCGGGTGATACGCGGGATCAGCTCGAGGGCGATGGCCGTCACGCCCTTGCCCGCCAAAGCGTGCACCAGCGCGCTGTTGGTCAGCGCGCCGAGCGGCGCCATCAGCGTCTGGCCCTGGCGCAGCAGGCCCAGCTCGTCGACGCCTTCATCGGCCGACATCGGCCGCTGGATCTTGAAGATGATGTCGCCCGCCGACGCCGCGGCGGCGGCATCCGGCACGATATTTGCGCCGGCGTCGAGATAGGCCTGGTCGGTATAGGAAGCGGCGCTGCCCGCACCGGCCTCGATCGTGATCTCCGCACCCAGCGCCTTCAGCTTCTTGACGGTCTCGGGGGTCGCGGCCACGCGGGTCTCGTGCGGCCGTCGTTCTTTGAGAATCGCGATTTTCATGGAGCGCTGGAAAGGATTTCTGTTGGAGGCGCGGTTTGGTGCGGCGCACCTTGCACAGCGATCTGTTCTTTGCCAAGCCGGTTTTTCGTCGCGCGGGAGGTTGTGCATTTACGCGCATGACGCACGCGTGTTAGGCCCAAGCCATGCCTGACCGTCCCGTGATCCTGACCGGCTTCAACTTCACCAAGACCATGCTGGCCACCATCGGCGAGCGCTACGAGATCGCCGGCCACATGGACAAGCCCACGCCTGCGCACATCCCACCGGGCGCGGCCGACAAGGTGCAGGCGATCGTCAGCACCGGCAGCGTCGGCCTCAGCGCGGCACTGATCGAGGCGCTGCCGCGGCTTTCGCTGTTCTGCTGCTACGGCACCGGCTACGAGCGGGTCGATCTCGCCGCCGCGCGCAAGCGCAACATCATTGTGACGCACGGCGCCGACGCCAACGCGCCCGACGTCGCCGAGATGGCGCTCGGCATCCTACTCGCCTCGACGCGGCGCATCGTGCGTGCGGACAAGATGATCCATCGCGGCGAATGGACCAAGCGCATCCCCAACCGCTTCGGCGCGATCGCCGGCCTGACCGGCGGCAAGGTCGGCATCCTGGGGCTGGGCGCGATCGGCCTCGAGTTCGTCAAGCGCATCAAGGGCTTCGACGTCGAGATCGGCTATTGCAACCGCAGCAAGCGCGGCGACGTCGACTACCGCTATTTCCCCAACGTGATGGAGCTCGCGACCTGGTGCGACTACCTGCTCGTCTGCCTGCGCTCGGATGCCTCGAACCGGCACATCATCAACGCCGAGGTGCTGAAGGCGCTGGGCCCGCGCGGCCATGTGGTGAACATCTCGCGCGGCTGGGCAGTCAACGAAGCCGACCTCGCCGCGGCGCTGCGCGACAAGGTGATCGAGGGCGCGGCGCTCGATGTCTATGACGAAGAACCCTACGAGGGCACCGAGCTGCTCGGCCTCGACAACCTGGTGATGACGCCGCATTTCGGCGGCGGCACCGAGCATGCGCAGCGCCGAATGACCCGGCTGGTGCGCCAGAACCTCGACAACCATTTCGACGGCAAGCCGGTCGTGTCGCCGGTGCCGGAGCTGCGCGACCTGGCGGTCAATGGGGCCGGACGGCTGCGATGACCGCGGCCGCCGGTCCCTTCACCACGTCGTAATAGGCAGCCAGACTGGTCACGTCGCGGACCACCTCGCCGTACACGCCCTCGTAGTTGGCGCCGCGCGCGGCCACGCCCCAGGCCTCGATGCCGATGTGGCGTGCGAGAAAAATCGCCCGCGCCAGGTGATCGCCTTGCGAGACGATCAGCAGCCGCCGCTTGCCGAAGACGTAGCGGGCGCGCACCACCGAATCCCAGGTGCGATTGCCGAGGGAGTCGAGCTCGATGGCCTCCTTCGGCACGCCGCGCGCCACCAGCTCGTCGCGCATGCTCGCCGCCTCGTCGTAGCTGTCGCCGATGCGGATGCCGCTGACCAGGAAGCGGTTGGCCTGGCCGCCGTGCCACAGGCCGGCCGCCCGATTCATGCGATGGGACAGCGTCCAGTGATCCTGGCCGCGCATGCCGTGGGGCGAAGTGCCGAGCACGAGGACGACATCGACCTTGGGCAGTTGCTGCCCCTCGTCCAGCACATAGGCGCTCCAGGCGTCGATCGAGGCGCGCGCCATCGCGGCCACGGTCAGGAACGCGCCGATCGCGAGGGCGGCCAGCCCCGTGCCGAGCATCAGGAGACGGAGCGGCTTCATCAGTTGGGCGGGTCGACGCCGATGGCGATGGCGGGGCCGGCATGGCGCGGCGGCGTGTCGAACCAGACGTCGTAGTAGGCGCGCAGCGCCGACGGGTAGCGCCGCAGCTCGGTGAAGATGCTGTAGGCCCGCGTGACGTCGCGCGCCTCCAGGCCCCACGTCTCGATGCCTTCCTGCCGCGCCAGGAAAACCGCGCGCGCGGCGTGAAAGCCCTGGCTGACGACGATCAGGCGGCGCTGGCCGTAGACCGACCCGGCACGCAGGACGGAATCGCGCGTGCGCACCCCGGCAAAGTCTCGATAGATCGCGGACGCCGGCACGCCGCGCGCGATCAGGCCGGCGCGCATTGCAGTGGGCTCGTCGTAGCCGCCGCCGCGTCTGTCGCCGCTCGCCAGCAGGTACTTCACCTTGCCGGCGCGCCACAGCGCCGCCGCGGCATCGAGGCGGTATTCGAGGTAGCGGTTGGGCCCGCCCTCTGGCCCGATCGGCGCGGCACCCAGCACCAGCGCCACCTCGACATCGGGGAGCGCGGCGGGGTCGGCGGCGAGATAGGGCGCGGCGAGGCGCTCCAGCCGGCGCTCGGCGAGCCAGGCCACCAGCACGAACAGCAGCGCCAGCGCGCCGACCAGCAGCACCACGGCGAGAATCACGCGCATCGCCTTGATCGCCTTCCCTGCTCCCGATGGAGACCCAGCATGCCTCGCCTCAGCACTGCCGAAGCCACGCTCCAAACCCTGCTGCGCCATGGCCTCGACACGGTCCATGCCCTGCCCGGCTTGCACAACGCCTCCATGATCGATGCCTTCTACCACGCCGCCGACCGCTTGCGAGTGATCCATCCAACGCCGGCAGTGCCGGAAGACTAAATCCCATCCTCGCGGTCGAGTTGGGTGAGGATGTCGCCGAAGTCGGTCTGGCAGACGAAGCCCATGCGGCGCATCGCCTTGTTCGAATCGTAGACCCGGTCGATGTAGTCGAACATCGTCCAGCCGCGGCGGGCGTAGATCTCGCGATAGCGCAGGAAATAGCGGTGCACCACGAGCGGCGCGTATTCCATGAGCTGCTCGCAGTCCTCCGGGCTAAACGGCGTCAGCGCCGAGATGATGAAGGTGTCGAAGCCGATCTGCGGCGCCCTGTCGAGCGCCGCGATGTGGGCGGAGGCCGCGTCCTGCACGGTGAGGCGGCGGAACAGGAACTCGTTGGCCTTGGTGTTGGGACCGGACTGGATGATCTCCTGCGCCATGTCGTCTTCCTCGGGAAAGAAGCGGGCGGTGCGCAGGATGACGATCGGCAGGCCGCTGGCGTCGTGCACCATGCGGCAGAGATGCTCGGCCGAGAGCTTGCTGACGCCGTAGATGTTGCGCGGCTCGAGCGTCCCCATCTCCTCGTCGATCCAGAACGCCTGGTCGGCGCCGCGCTTGTGCGCCTCGCGGATCTGCTGGGAGATCATCAGCGAAGTGGTCGAGGTGAAGACGAAACGGTCGACGGTCGAGCCCGGCGCCGCCGCTTCCTGCAGGAGGTTGAGCGTGCCCTGGATATTGGTCTCGATGAAGCGCGTGGCATCGTGGGTCGCGACATGCGGCTTGTGCAGCGCGCCGGCATGGACGATGCCCTGGATGCGGTGGTCGCGGATCGCCTTGCGCACGGTGTCGCGGTCGGCAACCGTGCCGACGATATCGGTGTGAGGGCCGACCACCGGATCGAGGCCGATCACCGTGTGGCCGCCGCGCTTGAGCCGCGGCACCAGGTGCTGGCCGAGCCAGCCCGACGAGCCTGTCATGAGGATGTTCATCTACAGGCCCGCGCGCGCCAGCGCTTCCTGCTGGCGGGCCGCCAGAGCCTCGACGTCGAAGCCCTCGATCAAGCTCTCGAACAGGCGGTGCCAATTGATCGAGGCGCGCAGATGGATGAACACCGAGCCGAGCCCGATCGCGGCACGGTCCATGAACACGAACTCGCGCGGCGGCCGCACGCCACCCAGCCGGCGCAGCTCGCCGAACACGTTCTGGGCCATGCCACGGCCGTGGCCCTCGGCCATGCCTTCGGTCAGGCGGCGCGGACGGTCGTCCATCAGGGGGCCGTAGAGGAACGCGGCCCAGCGGTTCAGCGCCGCGATCATGTCGCGGCTCAGCCCGCCGAACCCCCAGTCCTCGTAGGCCGCCACGGCGCGGTCGAGGTCGTTGCTCATGAGGGCGCGATAAAGCTCGATCGAGCCGCGAACGAAACGCGGCGGAAAGACGCGCACGCAGCCGAAATCCATCAGGTTGACCGAACCGTCGGGCCGGACGCTGTAGTTGCCGAGATGCGGGTCGCCGTGGATCACGCCGTGGAAATAGAACGGCAAATACCAGGCGCGGAACATGTTGACGGCCAGCGCATCGCGTTCCTCCTGGCTGCGCGTCTTCCAGTTCAGCAGCGGCTCGCCCTCGAGCCAGCTCATGGTGAGCAGCCGGTCGGTCGAGTAGTCCGGCACGGTATCGGGCACATGCACGGCGGGTTCGTCGCGCAGCATGTCGCGATAGAGCGCGACGTGCTTGGCTTCGCGGCGATAGTCGAGCTCCTCGCGCAGGCGGGTGCGGATCTCGGCCTGGATCTCGTCGGTGCGGATCGCCGGGTCGAAGCGCTGGCCGACGGCGAACACCACCTTGAGCTGGTCGAGGTCGGCCTCGAGCGCCGAGGCCATGTCGGGATACTGCAGCTTGGCCGCCACCTCACGGCCCCCAAGCGGATGATTGGCGGGCAGGACCGCGTGGTGGACCTGGCCGAGCGAGGCAGCGAACGAGGCTTCCTTGTCGAAGTGCGCGAACTTTACCTGCCAATCGGGTCCGAGCTCGGTCGCCATGCGCCGCTTCACGAAAGCCCAGCCCATCGCTGGCGCGTTGGCCTGAAGCTGCGCAAGTTCGCGGGCGTACTCCGGCGGCAAGGCGTCGGGAATGGTGGCGAGAAGCTGCGCCGCCTTCATCAGCGGGCCCTTCAGCCCGCCCAGTGCGCTCTTGAGGTCGGCCGCGTGCTTGTCGCGGTCGAGCGTCCAGCCGAGATAGCGCTCGCCGGCGAGCCGCGCCGCCAAGCCGCCGACCGAGGCGCCGACGCGTGCGTAGCGGCCGAGCCGACCGCCCAGCGAAGGGCCTTCGTCGTCGGCCATGGTTCAGAACTTTTCGAGTTCGTCGACGAAGCCCGCGATCACGCCCAACCCCTTGTCCCAGAAAGCCGGATCGGAGGCATCGAGGCCGAACGGCGCCAGCAGCTCCTTGTGCCGCTTCACGCCACCCGCCCTCAGCATGTCGAGATACTTGCCCTGGAAGTCCGGCAGGCCGGCCTGGTAGGCGGCATAGAGCGAGTTCACCAGGCAATCGCCGAAGGCGTAGGCGTAGACGTAGAACGGCGAATGGATGAAGTGGCCGACGTAGGACCAGTAGTGCTTGTACTCGTCGTCGAAGGTGAAGGCCGGGCCCAGGCTCTCGCTCTGCACCGCCAGCCAGATCTCGCCGATCCGGTCGGGCGTCAGCTCGCCCTTGCGCCGTTCCTCGTGGAGGCGCGATTCGAAGTCGTAGAAGGCGATCTGGCGGACCACCGTGTTCAGCATGTCCTCGACCTTGGCCGCGAGCATCGCCTTGCGGGTGCTGGCGTCCGGCGCGGTCTTGAGCAGCGACTGGAAGGTCAGCATCTCGCCGAACACCGAGGCGGTCTCCGCGAGCGTCAGCGGCGTGTCGGCCATCAGCGGGCCCTGCCGCGCCGCCAGCACCTGATGCACGCCATGGCCGAGCTCGTGGGCGAGCGTCATGACGTCCCGCACCTTGCCTTGGTAGTTCAGCAGCAGATAGGGATGCGCCGACGGCACCGTCGGATGGGCGAAGGCGCCGGGCGACTTGCCCGGCCGTGCCGGCGCATCGATCCAGCCCGCGCCGAAGAACCTGGCGCCGACCGACGCGAGCTCGGGCGAGAAGGCGCCGTAGGCGTCGAGCACGATCTTCTCGGCGTCGCGCCAGGGGATCAGGCGATCGTCGTGCTCGGGCAGCGGCGCGTTGCGGTCCCAATACGGCATCTTGTCGACGCCGAACCATTTGGCCTTGAGCGTGTAGTAGCGGTGCGCGAGCCGCGGATAGGCCGCCTTCACCGCCGACGCGAGCGCATCGACCACCTCGTCCTCGACCACGTTGGCGAGGTTGCGGAACGATTGCGGCCGCGGATATTTGCGCCAGCGATCGTCGATCTCCTTGTCCTTGATCAGGGTGTTCATGACCAGGGAGAAGACCGCGATGTTGTCGCCCTGCACCTTGCCGAAGGACTTGGCCGCGTCCTTGCGCACCTCGGCGTCCTTGCTCGAGAGCTTGTCGAGGATCTGCGGCTCGCTCAGCATCTCGTTGCGGAACGGGTAGCGCAGCCGCGCGATGGTCTCGTCGAACAGCCGCGACCAGGCGCTGCTGCCGACCACCGACTGGTCGTGCTGGAACTTCTCGAGCTCGTCGGAGAGCTGGTGCGGACGCAACAGCCGCACGTCGCGCAGCCACGGCGCATACTTCGCGAGCGCCGGATCCTCGAGCTTCTTGGCAAGGTCGCCGTCCTCGATCTTGTTCAGCTCGAGCCGGAAGAACAGCAGCGTCGAGCCGATGTCGGTCAGCTTCTCCGACACGTTCTGCGCGAATTGCCCGCGCTTGGGATCGGCCTGGTCCTGGGCGTAGTAAAGCTGGGCGTAGGAGCCGATGCGGCCCATCAGGTCCGACAGCACCTCGAAGCTGGCCACCGCGGCGCCCAGGGTCTTGCCGTCGAGGCCGGCGACCTTGCCGTCATAGTCCTTGGCGAAGGCGTCGGCGTCCTGGGTGGCGCGCGCGAGATCGGTTTCGAGATCCGTGCCGGTCGGGCTGGAATAGAGGTCGCTCAGGTTCCAGGTCGGCAGGTCACCCAGGACGGCGTTCATGTACTCACTCTCCTTCGATCAGCTCCCGATATCGGGATCGGCCGCTATGGCGTCAAGGAACGGGCCGACCAGTAGCGCCGCAAAGGGCTCGCAGCGCGCGGGATCGGTTTCC
>VBAF01000051.1 GCA_005884705.1 Alphaproteobacteria bacterium | reverse complement strand
AAGCAGTATGGCCAGGCGCTGCTGGGCGAGGCGCTGGAGCAGGCCGTCAACCAGGGCACCGCCAAGGCGATCGACGATCGCGGGCTGAAGCCCGCGCTGCAGCCGCGAGTCGAGCTCAAGGGCGACTTCGCCGAGGGCAAGGATGTCGAGTTCGAGGTCG
This sequence comes from Alphaproteobacteria bacterium, assembly GCA_005884705.1. Lineage (GTDB taxonomy): Bacteria > Pseudomonadota > Alphaproteobacteria > Reyranellales > Reyranellaceae > Reyranella. The sequence continues at coordinate 8,012 of VBAF01000051.1, read as the reverse complement.
CGATCGAGGTGCTGCCGGAGATCGGCCAGCTCGACTTCTCCGGCGTCGAGCTGGAGCGCCTGAAGGCGGTCGTGCCGGACAAGAACGTCGACGAGGCACTGGATCGCATCGCCAAGGGCAATCGCGAACAGAAGCCCGTCGATCCGCCGCGCCCGGCGCAGAAGGGCGATGCGATCAAGCTCGACTTCGTGGGCTCGGTCGACGGCGTGGTACGTCGACGACGAGGCGTTCCAGGGCGGCGAGGGACGCGGCCAGACGATCGAGCTCGGGGCGGGTCGCCTGATCCCGGGCTTCGAGGATCAGCTGATCGGCGCCGAGGTCGACAAGCCGCTCGACGTCAAGGTCACGTTTCCGGCCGACTACGGCAACGCCGAGCTTGCCGGCAAGGAGGCCGTCTTCAAGTGCACGGTCAAGGAGATCCGCGAGTTCGTCGACCAGCCGATCGACGACGAGTTGGCGAAGAAGAACAACTTCGAGAACCTCCAGGCGATGCGCAAGGCGGTGACCGACCGCATCGGCCAGGAATACGCGCAGATCGCGCGCGGCATGATCAAGCGCGAGCTGCTCGACAAGCTCGCCGACACCTACAAGTTCCCGGTGCCGGAAGGCCTGGTCGAGGGCGAGTTCAACGCGATCTGGCAGCGCATCGAAGAAGCCAAGAAGAACGGCGAGAAGGTCGAGGACGAGGACAAGGCGAAGCAGGAATATCGCGACATCGCCGAGCGTCGCGTGCGGCTCGGCCTGCTGCTGGCCGATGTCGGTCGCTCCAACAACATCGATGTCACGCCCGAGGAACTGAACCAGGCGATCATGCGCGAGGCGATGCGGTTCCCCGGGCAGGAGCGCCAGGTGCTGGAGTTCTACGGCAAGAACGAGCAACTCAAGGAACAGCTTCGCGCGCCGATCTTCGAGGAGAAGACGGTCGATTTCATCCTCGAGCTGGCCAAGGTGAACGAGAAGCCGGTTACCCCCGAGGAACTGCTCGAGGCCGCCCGCAAGGCCGACGAGGAGGAAGACAAGCCCGCAGAGCAAAGCCCCTCTGCGTGATTACGACCCGGCGACCTTGAACCGGGCCGTCGGCACTGCCACTTTTCCTACAGGAAAGTCACAAGGGGGCTCCGCGATGAGTCGCGACCGCGATCCGCTAGAGGTCTACAACAATTATTACGTGCCGATGGTCGTCGAGCAGTCGGCCCGCGGCGAGCGCGGCTACGACATCTGGTCGAGGCTGCTCAAGGAGCGCATCGTCTTCCTGAACGGTCCGATCGAGGACAATGTCGCAGGCGTGATCTGCGCCCAGCTCCTCTATCTCGAGTCCGAGAACCCGACCAAGGATGTCTCCTTCTACATCAACTCGCCGGGCGGCGTGGTCACTTCGGGCCTCGCCGTCTACGACACCATGCAATATATCCGGCCGAACATCTCGACCCTGGTGTTCGGCCAGGCGGCCTCGGCCGGCTCGTTGTTGCTGATGGCGGGGCAGAAGGGCAAGCGGTTCTCGCTGCCCAACTCGCGCATCATGATCCACCAGCCATCGGGCGGCGCGCAGGGCCAGGCGACCGATATCGAGATCCATGCCCGTGAGATCCTTCAGACCAGGGCACGTCTGAACCAGATGTACGTTAAGCACACGGGCCGGACGATCGAGGAGATCGAACGGGCCATGGAGAGGGATAGGTTCTTCTCGCCCGAGGAAGCCAAGGAGTTCGGCCTGATCGATGATGTGCTCGAAAACAGGCCGGTTCCGACGATCCAGGCCGCGGCGTCCTGAGCCGGACCCGCGACCAATTGTTTACCGTCCGGGGGTCGACACACAACATTTTGAGGTTGTCGCGGTCCGTGACGGGTGTTTAACATAGCCTTGGGTGCGTGCCTGCGGGCTTCGCGGGCTGCCCAAGCGGAGGTGCGTTAAGAACATGCCAGCCGCCAAATCTGGGGGCGACTCCCGCAATACCCTTTATTGCAGCTTCTGCGGCAAGAGCCAGCACGAGGTGCGTAAGCTCATTGCCGGGCCGACGGTCTTCATCTGCGATGAATGCGTCGAACTCTGCATGGACATCATCCGCGAAGAGAGCAAGACCACGCTGGTGAAGTCCAAGGACGGCGTACCGTCGCCCAAGGAGATCCGCCAAATCCTCGACGATTACGTGATCGGCCAGGACAAGGCCAAGCGCATCTTGGCTGTTGCAGTGCACAATCACTACAAGCGCCTCAGCCATGGCGGCAAGGCGAACGACGTCGAGATCGCCAAGTCGAACATCATGCTGATCGGCCCCACCGGCTGCGGCAAGACCCTGCTCGCCCAGACCCTGGCGCGCATGCTGGACGTGCCCTTCACGATGGCCGACGCCACCACGCTCACCGAGGCGGGCTATGTCGGCGAGGACGTCGAGAACATCATCCTGAAGCTGCTGCAGTCGGCCGACTACAACGTCGAGCGGGCGCAGCGCGGCATCGTCTATATCGACGAGGTCGACAAGATCAGCCGCAAGTCGGACAACCCGTCGATCACCCGCGACGTCTCGGGCGAGGGCGTGCAGCAGGCGCTGCTCAAGATCATGGAAGGCACGGTCGCCAGCGTTCCGCCGCAGGGCGGCCGCAAGCATCCGCAGCAGGAGTTCCTGCAGGTCGACACGACCAACATCCTGTTCATCTGCGGCGGCGCCTTCTCGGGCCTCGACAAGATCATCTCGATGCGCCGCCAGGGCACGTCGATCGGCTTCGGCGCCGAAGTGCGCGGGCCGGAGGATCGCCGCACCGGCGAGGTGCTGCGCGACCTCGAGCCCGAGGACCTGCTGAAGTACGGCCTCATCCCCGAGTTCGTCGGCCGCCTGCCGGTGGTCGCCACGCTCGAGGACCTCGACGAGGGCGCGCTGATCGAGATCCTGACGCGGCCCAAGAACGCGCTGCTCAAGCAGTACCAGCGGCTGTTCGACATGGAGAGCGTGAAGCTCAAGTTCTCCGACGATGCGCTGCGGGCGGTCGCCCAGAAGGCGATCCTGCGCAAAACAGGCGCACGCGGCCTGCGCTCGATCATGGAGACGGTGCTGCTCGACACGATGTACGACCTGCCGTCGCTAGACGGCGTCGACGAGGTGGTAATCAACCGCGAAGTCATCGAAGGGCGGGCCCAGCCGCTCTATGTGCACGGCGAGCGCAAGGAAGGCATCGCCGCCGCGCCGGCCTAGCTTTTGCACTGCCGCCGGCCGAGCCGCCGGCGGTTCCTGTCGTGGTCTTGAATGGCCCCCCGTTCAGGCCAATCTCTTAAGCGAGTGCGCGTGGCTTTAGGCCGCGGGTTGCCCAATTTGGGGGCCTCGGCTGCGGCGCGCGACAGCTCTAACAGTGTAGATTGTGAGGCATCATGAACGCCCCCGCTTCCTCCCAAGGCCCCACCTCTCCTCAAGGAACCGTCTACCCCGTCCTGCCGCTGCGCGACATCGTCGTGTTCCCGGGCATGATCGTGCCGCTGTTCGTCGGCCGCGAGAAGAGCGTCAAGGCGCTCGAAGAGGTCATGAAGGACGACAAGCAGATCCTGCTGATCGCCCAGAAGAACGCGACCCAGGACGATCCAGGTCCCGACGACATCTACAACATCGGCACGCTCGGCACCGTGCTGCAGCTCCTGAAGCTGCCCGACGACACCGTGAAGGTGCTGGTCGAGGGCGGCAGGCGCGTGCGCATCGGCGGCTATAGCGACCGCACGGACTTCTTCGAGGCGCGCGCCGTCGAGATGGAAGAGCAGTCGGGCGATCCCGCCGAGCTGCAGGCCGCGGCGCGCACCGTGGTCTCGGAGTTCGAGAACTACGTGAAGCTCAACAAGAAGGTGCCGCCCGAGGTCGTCGTCTCGATCAACAAGATCGAGGAGCCGGCCAAGCTGGCCGACACCATCTCGGCGCATCTCGCGCTCAAGGTCGCCGACAAGCAGCAGCTGCTCGAGCTCGACTCGGTGTCGAAGCGGCTGGAGCGCATCCTCGGCCTGATGGAAGGCGAGATCGGCGTGCTGCAGGTCGAGAAGAAGATCCGCAACCGCGTCAAGCGCCAGATGGAGAAGACGCAGCGCGAGTATTATCTCAACGAGCAGATGAAGGCGATCCAGAAGGAGCTTGGCGAGACCGAGGACGGTCGTGACGAGATCTCCGAGCTGGAGAAGCGCATCAAGAAGACGCGGCTCGGCAAGGAGGCGCGCGAGAAGGCCAACGGCGAGCTGAAGAAGCTGCGCACGATGAGCCCGATGTCGGCCGAGGCGACGGTAGTGCGCAACTACCTCGACTGGCTGCTGTCGATTCCGTGGCGCAAGCCGACCAAGATCATCAAGGATCTCAAGTACGCCGAGGACGTTCTCAACGCCGACCACCACGGCCTGGAGAAGGTCAAGGAGCGCATCCTCGAGTATCTCGCCGTGCAGCAGCGGGTCGACAAGATGAAGGGCCCGATTCTCTGCCTGGTCGGACCTCCCGGCGTCGGCAAGACCTCGCTCGGCAAGTCGATCGCCCGGGCGACGGGGCGCAACTTCGTGCGCATGTCGCTGGGCGGCGTGCGCGACGAGGCCGAGATCCGCGGCCATCGCCGGACCTACATCGGCTCGCTGCCGGGCAAGGTCATCCAGAGCATGAAGAAGGCGAAGGCGTCGAACCCGCTGTTCCTGCTCGACGAGATCGACAAGCTCGGCGCCGACTTCCGTGGCGACCCGTCGTCGGCGCTGCTCGAGGTGCTCGATCCCGAGCAGAACTTCGCGTTCAACGACCACTATCTCGAGGTCGACTACGACCTGTCGAACGTGATGTTCATCACCACGGCCAACTCGTTGCGCATGGCGCAGCCCCTGATGGACCGCATGGAGATCATCCGGCTCGCCGGCTACACCGAGGACGAGAAGGTCGCGATCGCCCGCAAGCACCTGATCCCCAAGCAGATCGAGGCGAACGGGCTGAAGGAGGGCGAACTCGACATCCAGGACGACGCGGTGCGCGACCTGGTGCGCTACTACACGCGCGAGGCGGGTGTCCGTAATCTCGAGCGCGAGATCGCCAACCTCGCCCGCAAGGGCGTGAAGGAGATCCTCATGAAGGGGAGCTCCAAGGTGAAGGTGACGGCCAAGAACCTCGACAAGTATGCCGGTGTGCGCCGCTTCCGTTACGGCGAGGCCGAGCTCGAGGACCTCGTGGGCATCACCACCGGTCTTGCGTGGACCGAGGTCGGCGGCGAGCTCTTGCAGGTCGAGGCCGTGCTGGTCCCGGGCCGTGGGCGCGTCAGCGTCACCGGCAAGCTGGGCGACGTGATGCAGGAGTCGGTGCAGGCGGCCAACGCCTATGTCCGCTCCCGCGCGGCAGCGTTCGGCATCAAGCCGAACATCTTCGAGAAGCGCGACATCCACGTGCACGTGCCGGAGGGCGCCACGCCCAAGGACGGCCCGTCGGCCGGCGTGGCGATGATCACCTCGATCGTCTCGGCGCTGACCGGTGTTGCGGTGCGCAAGGAAGTGGCGATGACGGGCGAGATCAGCCTGCGCGGCCGGGTGATGCCGATCGGCGGCCTCAAGGAGAAGCTGCTGGCGGCGCTGCGCGGCGGTCTCAAGACCGTGCTCATCCCGAAGGAGAATGAGCGCGATCTGCCGGAGATCCCTGACAACGTGAAGAAGGGCCTGGAGATCATCCCGGTCTCGACCGTGGACGAGGTGCTGGCGCGCGCGCTGGTCAAACCGCTGACCGCGATCGAATGGCCGAACGACCTCGAGCCGGCGGTGCCGGCCAAGCCGGCCGAGCCGCCCGAGGTTCGCGCCCACTAGGTGTCCGAAATCGAACGACGAAAGCCCCGGAGGATCCCGGGGCTTTTTCGTTTTGGGCACAATTTATGCGGTGAATCAGCCCCGCGACGCACAAAATATGGTATTCAACGTTGACGCCGTTTTGCGGCCGCCCTTACACTCGACTGTGCCGGATTTTGCAGGGGATCGCTGGTGAACAAGCACGATTTGATTTCCGCCGTCGCCGCCTCGACCAATCTCACCAAGACCGACGCCGCGAACGCCGTGGATTCGATTCTGACGCTGATCACCAAGTCGCTGAAGAAGAAGGAGAAGGTGCTGCTGGTCGGCTTCGGCACCTTCCAGGTCTCCAAGCGCAAGGCCTCCGAAGGCCGCAATCCGCAGACCGGCGAGAAGATCAAGATCCCGGCTGCCACCGTGCCGCGCTTCAAGGCGAGCAAGGCGCTCAAGGATGCGGTCAACTAGGCGCGTCCCTACGCGCCGCGCAGAACAGGCAAGAAGCGCCACGGAGTGGCGCGGTCCCTGCGATATGATACGAACTGCGCCGGGCGATTAGCTCAGCGGTAGAGCATTCCCTTTACACGGGACAGGTCGGCGGTTCGATCCCGTCATCGCCCACCACCTTGCTTCGCGCGGCGCGCTTTGACGGCGATTCCTCCCCCGCACGCGCCGCCCATTCGCACCGTGATCGAAGCACCGAGGGGGCGCGCGGAAAGCGCTGGAAATTCCGACACTTACGCACGCCTTCGCGGCTGCGGTAAGCTTGACACCCCATAGGGGGTCCTTTATTCCTCCGCGCGCCGTTTGGGGCTTAAGCGGGCGTAGTTCAGTTGGTTAGAACGCCGGCCTGTCACGCCGGAGGTCGCGGGTTCGAGTCCCGTCGCTCGCGCCAGCCCCATGCTGGCGGCCCAAACGGGGCGAAGGAGTGACGATGGAAGCCCTTCTGAAGGAATACCTTCCGATTTTGATCTTCCTCGGTCTCGCCTTCGGCCTGACCTGCGCCATGATCGGCGGCTCCTACCTGATCGCCCGCCAGAACCCGAACTCGGACAAGCTCTCGCCCTTCGAATGCGGCTTTGCGCCGTTCGACGATGCCCGAGGCCAGTTCGACGTGCGTTTCTATCTCGTGGCGATCCTGTTCATCATCTTCGATCTCGAAGTCGCCTTCCTGTTCCCGTGGGCGGCGGCACTGGGCGACATCGGGCTGTTCGGCTTCTGGTCGATGATGCTGTTCCTCGCCGTGCTGACCGTCGGCTTCATCTACGAATGGCGCAAGGGAGCCCTCGAATGGGAGTGATCGAGCCCGCAGGCACGTCCAGGCTCGCGCCGACGGCCGAGGCCGCGCTGTCGCGTGCGCTGAGCGACGAGCTCGCCGACAAGGGCTTCGTCGTCGCCCAGCTCGACAAGCTGATCACCTGGGCCCGCACCGGCTCGCTGTGGGGCCTGACCTTCGGCCTGGCCTGCTGCGGTGTCGAGATGATCCATGCCTGGATGAGCCGCTACGACCTCGACCGCTTCGGCTTCGCGCCGATGCCGAGCCCGCGCGCCGCCGACGTCATGATCGTGGCCGGGACGCTGACCAACAAGATGGCGCCCGCCTTGCGCAAGGTCTACGACCAGATGGCCGAGCCGCGCTACGTGATCTCGATGGGCTCGTGCGCCAACGGCGGCGGCTACTATCACTACAGCTACTCGGTGGTGCGCGGCTGCGACCGCATCGTGCCGGTCGACGTCTACGTGCCCGGCTGCCCGCCGACCGCCGAGGCGTTGCTCTACGGCATCCTGCAGCTGCAGAAGAAGATCCGCCGGACCGGCACGCTGGTTCGATAATGGAAGAGCTCGGCACCCATATCGGCCAGGCCACGGGCGCGAACCCGTCTGTTCGTCTCGGCGAGCTCATGCTCGATACGACGCCGGACAATCTGCTCGCGCTGCTCGCCTTCCTACGCGACGATCCCAAGTGCCTGTTCAAGCAGCTCATCGATGTCTGCGGCGTCGACTGGCCTGATCGGCCCAGGCGCTTCGACGTCGTCTACAATCTCCTCAGCCTCAAGAACAACCAGCGCATCCGGGTGAAGGTGCAGACCGACGAGAGCACGCCGGTGCCGTCGGCCGCCCCGCTGTTCAGCGCCGCGACCTGGTTCGAGCGCGAGACCTACGACCTCTACGGGGTCTGGTTCTCCAACCATCCGGACCTCCGCCGCATCCTCACCGACTACGGCTTCGAGGGCCATCCGCTGCGCAAGGA
>VBAF01000531.1 GCA_005884705.1 Alphaproteobacteria bacterium | reverse complement strand
ATCGCCGGCGACGCTGAGATTGAGCGTGCGCCTGGCGCCGGCGAGCGGCCGCGGTCCGAACGCCAGCAGACCCTCGTCGGCCGCAACCGCCGCCGCTTCCAGCCGCACCGGCCGCGCCGGCGCGTAGTGGCTCTGCAACTGCCCGGGCGACTTGCGCGCGGCATCGCCGGCCGGCAGCGCCTCGCTCACGGCAATCGGCCCGACAACCGCTTCGATGGCTTCGCGCGTGGCGCCGCCCGGGCGCAGCAGCGTCGGCCGCTCCGATGTGAGATCGAGCACCGTCGATTCGATGCCGATCGTGCATGGCCCACCGTCGAGGATCATCGCGACCTTGGCGCCGAGCGATTCGGCGACGTGCTCGGCGCGGGTCGGGCTGATCGCGCCGCTGCGATTGGCCGACGGTGCCGCGATCGGCACACCGGCCGCACCGATCAGCTCCTGCGCCAGGGGATGCGCCGGCGCGCGGATCGCGACGGTGTCGAGGCCCGCCGTGGCGAGCAGGGCGATCGGCGAGCCAGCCGCACGCCGCAGCACGAGCGTCAGCGGACCCGGCCAAAATCGTGCCGCGAGCTTGTCCGCCATGTCGTTCCACTGCACCAGGCGCTTCGCCTCGGCCGATCCGGGCACGTGGCTGATCAGCGGATTGAACTGCGGCCGGCCCTTGGCCTCGAAGATCTTCGCCACCGCGCGCTCGTTGGTGGCGTCGCCGCCCAGGCCATAGACCGTCTCGGTCGGAAAGGCGACCAGCTCGCCCGCCCGGATCAGCCGTGCCGCCTCGGCGATTGCCGCGCAGTCTTCCTGCGCGGTCATCGCGCGGCCTTGCTGCGGGCGATGAAATGCGGATTGCCGAAGCCGGGCTTGCCGTAACCGAGGGGACGGCCGTCGGTGGTCACGACCTCGCCGCCCGCCGCCTCGAGCACGCCCTGGCCCGCCGCAGTGTCCCACTCGTTGGTCGGGCCGAAGCGCGGATAGATGTCGCCCTGGCCCTCGGCGATCAGGCAGAACTTGAGCGACGAGCCGGCCTGCTTGCGCTCGGCGACGGTGAGACCGCTGCTGCGAAACCAGATGTCGAGGTCGCTGTAGATTGCCGTCGAGCGACTCGCGAAGGCGGTGAGGCCCACCGCCGGCGGCGTGCGCACCGCGATCGGCGTGAAAGCGCCGGCTTTCTCGCTCTTGTCGGCGCCCAGCTCGGCATCGCCGCGCCACAGCGTGTCGGGCACCGGCGCCAGCACGATGCCGAGCGTCGGCTTGCCGTGCTCGATCAAGGCGATGTTCACCGTGAACTCGCCGTTCCTCTTGATGAACTCCTTGGTGCCGTCGAGCGGATCGACCAGCCAGAACGGTCGGCCCTCGAGCTTCGGCACGTGCCCCGCCGCCATCTCCTCCTCGGCGACCACCGCCAGGCCGGGGGTGAGCTGGCGCAGGCCGGCCACGATCACCGCTTCGGCAGCGTGGTCGGCGTCGGTCACCGGGCTGCTGTCGGCCTTGAAGCGCTCGCCGAGATCGCCGGCATAGATGCGCAGGATCTCGCGCGCGGCGTCACGGGCGAGGGCGGTGCAGGCGTCGCGCAGGGCGCGCCGGTCGGGAAGGGCGGTGGACATGGGGGCAGCGACCTTATAGCCCATCCGACCATGGCAAGCAGGCTGCTGGGCGTCATATCGGCCCTGCCCGAGGAGTTCGCCCATCTGTCGGATCAGTCCGGCCC
>VBAF01000050.1:16107-24424 GCA_005884705.1 Alphaproteobacteria bacterium | reverse complement strand
ACGAGGAGTGCAACGGCGGCGATCCGATGTTCTCGACCAGCCAGCGCATCTGGGGTTACGAGACGCCAGACGGCTCGTTCGCGCAGTTCTGCAAGGTGCAGGCGCGCCAGCTGATGAAGCGCGCGCAGCATCTCACCTGGGAGGAAAGCGCCTCCTATACGCTGACGCTCGCCACCGCCTATCGCATGCTGTTCGGCCATCGCCCGCACATCCTGCGGCCGGGTCACAATGTGCTGGTGTGGGGTGCCGCGGGCGGCATCGGCTCGATGGCGGTGCAGCTCATCGCCACGGCGGGCGCCAATGCGATCGGCGTGATTTCCGATCCGTCCAAGACCGACTTTGTGATGAGCCTCGGCGCCAAAGGCGTCATCAACCGCAACGACTTCGACTGCTGGGGCCAGCTGCCCGACGTCGACGACCAGGCGGGCTATGCCGAGTACATGAAGAAGGTGCGCAAGTTCGGCGCCGCGATCTGGCAGCACACCGGCAAGGGCAACGACGTCGACTTCGTGTTCGAGCATCCCGGCGAGCAGACCTTCCCGGTCTCCTGCTTCATCGTGAAGCGCGGCGGCATGGTGGTGTTCTGCGCCGGCACCACCGGCTACAACCTGACGATGGACGCCCGCTTCGTGTGGATGCGCCAGAAGCGCATCCAGGGCAGCCACTTCGCCAACCTGCTGCAGGCCAGCCAAGCCAACCAGCTGGTGATCGAGCGCCGCGTCGATCCGTGCATGAGCGAGGTGTTCGACTGGGCCGACATCCCCAAGGCGCACACCAAGATGTGGAAGAACCAGCACAAGCCCGGCAACATGGCAGTGCTGGTCTCGGCCAAGCGCCCCGGCCTGCGCACGCTAGAGGACGCGCTCGACGGCTGACGCCGGAGCACAGTAGGTTTCCTGGCCTTTGCCCGAACGGCGAAGGCAAGGAGACCACGGCGATGACCGAGATTCCCGACATCTACATGGATTTGCTGCGCGAGAAGAAAGCGCTCGCCCACCTGGCGACGGTGATGCCCGATGGCTCGCCGCAGAATACGCCGGTGTGGTTCGACTTCACCGACGGCAAGATCCGTGTGAACTCGGCGCTCGGGCGGGTCAAAGTGCGAAATATGAAGCTGGGCGCGAAAGTGGCTCTGTCGATTCTGGATCCGGATAATCCCGACCGGCACGTCCAGTTGCGCGGCAGCGTGACACGCGTGAGACAGGATGACGTCGCCGCGGCGCATATCGACCAACTGGCGCACAAATATCTGGGACTCGACAAGAACCCCTATGCCAAGGCGGGCGATGTGCGGGTGATGTTCGAAATCTCCGTGTTCTCCGTCCAGGGGATGAGCTGATTCGACACGGGCAGGCAGGGGAGCCCGGCATGCAGCAGCAGATCTCCGTCATCACCCTCGGTATCGCCGACCTGGCGCGCTCACGACGTTTCTATGCCGAGGGCTTCGGCTGGAAGCCGGTGTTCGAGATTCCCGACATCATCTTCTATCAGATGAATGGGCTGATGCTCGGCACGTGGCGCGCCGCGTCGCTCGCGGCCGACTCGCAGCGTTCGCCTGCGGTCGGGCCCGGCGCCTTCTCGCTGGCCCACAACGTCACGACGAAAGAGGCGGTGCAGCCGACGCTCGATCGCCTCGTCCAGTTCGGCGGCACCTTGCTGCGCGCCGCCGATGCCCCGCCGCATGGCGGCTTTCGCGGTTATGTCGCCGATCCCGACGGCCATGCCTGGGAAATCGCCTGGAATCCCGCTTGGCCGATCAGTCCCGAGGGCTATGTGACGTTCGGCACCTAGTACGGCGTCTCGTCCTTGTTCTTGTGCATCCACACCGGCTTGTAGCCGCCGCGCCAGTCGGGCGGCATCTCGACCGGCCTTGTGTCGAAGCTGGCGAAGCGCGCCGGCCGGCCGCGCACGATGTCGCCCTGGTGCGGGCTCGGGATCGGGCTCGGCGTGATCGGGAAGGAATCCGCCGAGGAGTAGACCGGCAGCAGCAGGGGCCGAGCCGCCGACGCCTTGTTGGGCGCCGAGCCGTGCACCGCGCGGCAGTTCAGCAGCAGGGTCGTGCCCGGCCCGCCGGTGAGGCGTCGGGTGCTGTCCTCGTTCAGCCAGCCGAGATCGCTGTCGCGGATCTTCACGACGTAGTTGCCGGCATCGTCGTACATCGAGAACAGCGGCCCCTCGTGGCTGCCCTCGGCAACGGTGAGCGGACCCTGCTCGGGCGTGCAGCCGTCGATGTAGATGCCGACGGTGACTGGGCTGAAATCGGTGTGCGGCCAGGCCGGAATGTCCTGGTGCCAGCTGAAGCCGCGGCTGCCTTGGCCCGACTTCACGTTGAGCTTGGCGTGATGGAACTTCACGTCCGGGCCGACCACGTCGGCCGCGAATGAAATCCCAGAAGGTCGGATGCTGGTCCTGCGGGCTGGACACGCGATGCAGCCGCGGATCGCTCGGCGAATGGCCTTCCTCGAGCACGTAGATGCTGTCGCTCTGGCTCTTGCTGCGGCTGCGGTCGAGCAGCTCGGCCATCGCTGCGCGCAGCCGCATAAGCCAGCGCTCCGGCACATAGTCAGGCAGCACGACGAAGCCTTGCTCGAAGAAGGCGCGGCGTTGCGTGTCGCTCAGCACGTTGGCGGGGTGGGCGAGAACGTCCTGCGGCTTCATTTGTTTGTTCCTCCCGGACGGCCCAGTATGATCGCCAACCATGCGTGGAGGAAAGATGCTCAGCAGGCGTGGTTTCGGCATGGCGGCCGCCGGGTGGCTGGCGGCGCCGGCGATTTCGCGCGCCGATATCTGGCCGCGCGGAAGGGTCACCATCGTCGTGCCGTTTCCGGCGGGCGCCGCCACCGATCTTGGCGCGCGGCTCTATGACGAGCAGCTCAGCATCCTGTGGAGCCAGCCGGTGGTGGTCGACAACAAGGGTGGCGGCAACGGCATCCCGGCCGCCGAGACCGTGGCGCGCGCCAAGCCTGACGGCCTCACCCTGTTCGCGACCTCGGCGATGACCCAGGCGGTCAATCCCGCGCTGTACGACAAGCTGACCTACGACCCGGTCGCCGACTTCGAGCCGATCACGCGCATGGGGACCTCGCCGTTCGTGCTGCTGGTCGATGCCAAGAGCCCGATCAACATCGCGGCGGAGCTGACGGCGAAACTCAAGGCGTCTCCGGGCAACAACAACTTCGGCGCCGGCGCGCTCCCGGCGCGCGTGGCGTCGGAACTCTACAAGATGGAAGCAGGCGTCGAAGCGGTCTATGTCGGCTACAAGAGCAACCCGCAGGCGATTCCCGACCTGCAGAGCGGATTGCTCTCCTTCATGATGATCGACACGGTGAACGCCAAGATCGCGATCGATCGCGGCGCGCTGAAGGGCCTGTTCGTGACCGACACCGAACGCTACGCGCAGCTTCTCGACCTGCCGACCGCGGCAGAGGCCGGCCTGCCCGGCGTGCTGCTCACGACCTGGACCGGCTACTACGCGCCCAAGGGCACGCCGGCGGAGGTCGTGCACCAGATCAATGCCGACATCCGCAAGGTGGCGGCCATGCCCGCGGTCAGGGCCCGGCTCGAGGAGACCGGCTGGTCGCCCAGGCTGATGAGCCCGGAGGAATTCGCAGCCTTCACGCGATCCGAAAAGGACCGTTGGGGCGGCATCATCCGGCGTGCCAATATAAAGCTGGAGTAGGAGACAGCCATGGAAGGTTCCCTGCGCGGCAACAAGGGCCCCCGCATCCGGGCGGTGGCCGACGAAAGCGCACCCTACGAGACCATCACCATCGACAAGCTGACGCCGATCATCGGCGCCGAGGTCGGCGGCATCGACCTTTCGAAGCCGCTGAGCAACCGCCAGCAGGACGAGGTCCATCGCGCGCTGGCCGAGAACTGCGTGATCTTCTTCCGCGACCAGCACATCACGCCCGACCAGCACGTCGCCTTCGGCCGCCTGTTCGGCGAGCTGCACGTCCATCCCGCCGCGCCGCACGAGCCCGGCCGGCCCGAGCTGATGGTGATCCACGCCGACAAGGACAGCCCGCGCGCCAACGGCGAGGGCTGGCACACCGACGTGAGCTGCGACGTCGAGCCGCCGATGGGCAGCATCCTCTACATCAAGCACTGCCCGCCGAAGGGCGGCGATACGCTGTTCGCCTCGATGTACGCCGCCTACGACGCGCTGTCGGACCGCATGAAGGCCTATCTCGACGGCATGACCGCCTTCCATGACGGCGAGTCGGTCTATCGCGGCCTCTACAAGAATTTCGGCGTCGAGGAGAAACCGCAATATCCGCGCGCCGAGCATCCGGTGGTACGCACCCATCCGGTGACGCGCCGCAAGGCGCTCTATGTCAACCGCGGCTTCACGCGCCATCTGGTCGGCGTGCCGCGCGACGAGAGCGACGGCATGCTGCGCTATCTCTACGAGCACATGGAGAACCCGCTGTTCCAGTGCCGCTTCCGCTGGCGCGAGAACTCGATCGCCTTCTGGGACAATCGCTGCGTCCAGCATCGCGCGATGTGGGACTATTGGCCCCATACGCGCAGCGGAAATCGCGTCACCGTCGCAGGGGACAAGCCGTTCTGATACAAGCGGCGATGTGCTTGTCATCTTCGATTGCGACGGCGTGCTGGTCGACAGCGAGCCGCTCGCCAACCAGAGCTTTTCCGCGGCGCTGAAGCCGCACGGCCTCGACTGGACGGTCGAGGAGACGATGCGCCGGCTGATGGGGCGGTCGCTCAAGTCCTGCGTCGAGATCGTCGAAGCCGAGCTCGGCCGCAAGCTGCCGGAAGATTTCGTCGAGCGCATGCAGGCCGTGACCTACCGCAGCTTCCGCGAGGCGCCGCTCAAGCCGGTGCCGGGCGTGAAGCAGGCGGTGCTGGCGCTGCAGGCCGCCGGCCTCGCGACCTGCGTCGCAAGCTCGGGCTCGCCGGCGAAGATAGAATTCACGCTCGGCCTTACCGGCCTGTGGGACCTGTTCGACGGCCGCATCTTCAGTGCCAGCCAGGTGCCGCGCGGCAAGCCGTTCCCTGATCTCTTCCTGCATGCGGCGATCGCGATGAACGAGCAGCCGTTCGACTGCGTCGTGGTCGAGGACTCGGTGCCTGGCATCCAGGCGGCGCGATCCGCCGGCATGCGTGCGCTGGCCTACGCCGGCGCGGCCTACGCCGATCGCGAAGGCCTGGCGAAGGCCGGCGGCGTGCTGTTCGACGACATGAAGACGCTGCCCGCGCTGGTGCTGAAATGACCGCCACCGGGTCCTGGTCGATGGGCGCGGGCAGGCCCGAGCGCGTGATCGTGGTCGGCGCCGGCATGGCGGGGCTGGTCGCGGCGCGGCTGCTGCACGATTCGGGTTTTACCGTCACCGTGCTCGAGGCGCGCGGACGGTTGGGCGGTCGCACCTGGACCGACGATTCGCTCGGCGCGCCGCTCGATCTCGGCGGCTCGTGGGTGCATGGTGTCGACGGCAACCCGCTCACTTCGTGGTTCGACAAGCTCGGCGTCGCGCTGCTCGAATCGCAGGGCGACCGCCTGCTGATCGACAAGCGCGCCAAGGTGAAAACCCGTGACGGCCAGCGCAAGCGGGCGATCCTCGGCCGCGTCGCCTTCAACGCGGCGATGGCGTGGGCGAGCTGGAAGAGCAAGGCGCTCGCCGTGTCCAGGGGACCGCGCTCGATCTCGGTCAAGCAGGCGGTCGATCCGCTGCTGCACGCGCCGTGGCTGCCGGAGATCGACAGGCTGGTGATCGCGACCTTCATTGAAGGCAGCGAAGGCGTGCAGGGCGCGCCGTACGACGCGGTCGCCGCCGAGGAATGGTGGCCGACCGAAGGGCTCGACCGCAACGCCCAGCCGCGCGGCGGCTTCATCGCTGCGATCGAGGATGCCGCGCGCCAGCTCACCATCCGGCGCAGCGCACCGGTGCAGCACATCGCCTGGAGCGACAGCAGCGTCACGGCCATCCTGCAGAATGGCGAGAAGATCGAGGCCGACCGCGCGGTGATCACCGTGCCGCTCGGTCTGCTGCGCGCCGGCTTGCCGGCGCTCGATCCGCTGCCGCCGCCGGACCAGCAGAAGGCGATCGCAAGCATCGGCTATGGCGCGGGTATCCTGGGCAAGATCTATCTCCGCTTCCCGCAGCGCTTCTGGCCGGAACGACCCAAGTGGTTCGGCCGTTTGCCCGACAGTCCCGACCGGCGCGGCACCTTCAACACCTGGGTGAGCCATGTCGACGAGACCGGCTTGCCGATCGCGCTCAGCTTCTCCAACGGCGCCACCGCGGCGCGCCTCGACCGCTCGGCGAGCGACGCTGAGGTGATGGAGGTGGCGATGTCCTCGCTGCGCAAGATGTTCGGCGACGATATCCCCGCGCCGGTCGGCATGCTCTATCCGCGCTGGCTCTCGGATCCGTGGTCGCGCGGCGGCTATTCCTATCCCGGGCTGGGCAGCACCGCCGAGGATCGCACCCTCCATGCCCGGCCGCTCGCCGACCGCGTGTTCTTCGCCGGCGAAGCGACCGAGCCGGTCGAGTACGGCACGGTCCATGCCGCGCTCTGGTCGGGCGAGCAGACGGCCGAGGCGGTGTTCCGGGCCGCCACCGGGGTCGAGGCTTCGCGCGACCTGCGGCCCTGGGCCAAGGCGCGACGAGGGGCGGGCAGACATAATGGTTGAACCCCCGTCGTCCTGAGCGTAGCGACAAAGGAATGCATCTCGCCAACACCATCTTCTTCGTGGCTGTGATCGTGTCGGGCCTGTCGACGCTCGGCGTGCTGTTCGCCGGCCTGATCAGCATGAGCCGCGGGCCGGCCAACAGCCTCGAGCGGGCACGCGGCAGCAACAGGCTGATGTGGTGGCGCGTGCGGCTGCAGTTCGTGACCATCGGCTTCATCCTGCTGTGGTGGATGACCAAGAGCTGACCATGGTGAAGCTCACGCGCATCTACACCAAGGGCGGCGACAAGGGCCAAACCTCGCTCGGCCGCGGCGAGCGTGTCGCCAAGCACGATCCCAGGGTCGAGGCCTACGGCACCGTCGACGAGGCCAACTCCGTGATCGGCCTAGCCCGCGCCGCGATCGAACGCAGCGTGAAGAACGACGCGCTACGCGCGCATGTCGACGACATGCTGAAGCGCATCCAGAACGACCTGTTCGATCTCGGCGCCGATCTCTGCACCATGGAGGGCAAGCCGGGCGAGCAGGCCTTGCGCATCGTGCCGGCACAGACCGAGCGTCTCGAGCAGGAGATCGATGCGATGAACGCCGAGCTGTCGCCGCTGACCTCCTTCATCCTGCCGGGCGGCAGCGAGGCCTCGGCCTGGCTGCATCTGGCGCGCACCGTTGCCCGGCGCGCCGAGCGCTGCATGACGGCGCTGGCGGCCGAGCAAACGGTGAGCGCGGAGGCGATCAAGTACATCAATCGCCTGTCCGACCATCTCTTCGTGCTGGCCCGCAAGCTCAACGACAATGGCGGTTCGGACGTGCTGTGGGTGCCGGGCGGCAACCGTTGATTCTAGCGTTGATTCCGGCGCTGATTCGCTCGGCGTGTGCCTTCTAATGCCTTGAAAGAACTGACAAAACGCTTCCACCCTGCGGTTTTGTGCGGTGCGACATAGCCTTGACATGATCGGCTGAACGCCCCTACACGAAAGCCCCTTCGCCGGACGGGTCTGTCCGGCCGCAACTCACCGAGCAGGCGCAACCCCGATGAAAGTGCTGGTCGCGGTCAAGCGGGTCATCGACTACAACGTCAAGATCCGGGTCAAGGCCGACAACACGGGCGTCGAGACGGCAAACGTCAAGATGTCCATGAACCCCTTCGACGAGATCGCCGTAGAAGAGGCGATCCGCATGAGAGAGAAGGGCGCCGCGACCGAGGTCATCGTGTTTTCCGCCGGCCCCGCCCAGTGCCAGGAGACGATCCGCACCGCGCTCGCCATGGGCGCCGACCGCGGCGTGCTGGTGCAGACCGACACCGAACTGCAGCCGCTCGCCGTCGCCAAGTTGCTCAAGGCGGTGGTCGACAAGGAGCAGCCCGGCCTGGTGATCGTCGGCAAGCAGGCGATCGACGACGATTCCAACGCCACCGGCCAGATGCTGGCGGCGCTGCTCGGTTGGTCGCAGGGCACCTTCGCCAACAAGCTCAACATCGCCGACGGCTCGATCGAGGTGAAGCGCGAGGTCGATGGCGGGCTGGAGAACATCAAGCTCAAGATGCCGGCGGTGATCACCACCGACCTGCGCCTCAACGAGCCGCGCTACGCGTCGCTGCCCAACATCATGAAGGCCAAGAAGAAGCCGATCGAGATGCTGGCGCCGGACGCGCTGGGCGTCGACG
>VBAF01000050.1:0-16089 GCA_005884705.1 Alphaproteobacteria bacterium | reverse complement strand
AGTCAAGCTCAAGACCGTCGCCGAGCTGGTCGACAAGCTCAGGAACGAAGCGGGAGTGATCTGACATGGCGATTCTCGTTGTCGCCGCGCATGACGGCAAAACCGTTCGTTCCAACGTTGCCAATGCTGTGGCCGCCGCGGGCCAGATGGGCTCCGACGTCCATGTGCTGGTCGCCGGCAGCAACGCCGGCGAGGCGGCCAAGTCCGCCGCTTCGATCTCGGGCGTCGCCAAGGTGCTGCAGGCCGAGGATGCCGCCTATGCCAACTGGCTGGCCGAGGACATCGCGCCGCTCATCGTCAAGCTGGCGCCGAGCTACAGCCACATCGTGATGGCAGCCGACTCGGTCGGCAAGAACGTCGCCCCGCGCGTTGCTGCCCTCCTCGACGTGGCTCAGATCTCAGAGGCCATCCAGGTCGTCTCGCCCGACACGTTCGTGCGGCCGATCTATGCCGGCAACGCCATGGCCACCGTGCAGACCGCCGACAAGATCAAGGTCGTGACCATCCGCCCGACCAACTTCAAGGCGGCGGCCGGCGGCGGCTCGGCGCCGGTCGAGCAGGTCGGCGGCGAGGGCGGTAAGGGCCTGTCCTCCTACGTCGGCGCAGAGCTCTCCAAGAGCGAGCGGCCCGAGCTCACCTCGGCCAAGATCGTCGTCAGCGGCGGCCGGGGCTTGGCGAGCGGCGAGAACTTCAAGATCCTCGAGGCGCTGGCCGACAAGCTCGGTGCCGGATTGGGCGCCAGTCGCGCCGCGGTCGACGCGGGCTATGTGCCGAACGACTACCAGGTCGGCCAGACCGGCAAGGTGGTGGCGCCCGACCTCTATATCGCTGTCGGCATCTCGGGCGCGATCCAGCATCTCGCCGGCATGAAGGACAGCAAGACGATCGTGGCGATCAACAAGGACGAGGAGGCCCCGATCTTCCAGGTGGCCGACTATGGTATCGTCGGCGATCTGTTTCAGATCGTGCCTGAGCTGACCGCTGCGGTCGAAAAAAAGTAGCGCTGGAGTAGCCCGTCATGGAGATCAAGCGCATCGGCGTCATCGGCGCCGGCCAGATGGGAAGCGGCATCGCCCATGTCTGCGCGCTCAAGGGATTCGACATCCGCCTGATGGATGTCGACCAGCCGCACATCAATTCCGGCGTCGAGAATATCGGCCGCAACATGGACCGCCAGATCGGCCGCGGCATGATCCGGCCGGAGGAGAAGGATGCAGCCCTGCGGCGCATCCACACCGGCACCGACTTCAAGCAATTCGCCGACTGCGACCTCGTCGTCGAGGCGGCGACCGAGAACGAGCAGGTCAAGCGCGACATCTTCAAGAAGGTCTGCGAAGGCCTGCCGCCCAACGTCCTGCTGGCGACCAACACCTCGTCGATCTCGGTGACGCGGCTCGCCTCGGTGACCGACCGGCCCGGCAAGTTCATGGGCATGCACTTCATGAACCCGGTGCCGCTGATGGGCCTGGTAGAGCTGATCCGCGGCATCGCCACCGAGGAAGAGACCTTCCGCACCGTGCGTGACGTGGTGGTCAAGCTCGACAAGAAGCCGGTCAATGCCGAGGACTTCCCCGCCTTCATCGTCAACCGCATCCTGCTGCCGATGATCAACGAGGCGGTCTATGCGCTATACGAGGGCGTCGGCAATGTCGAGGCGATCGACACCGGCATGAAGCTCGGCGCCAACCATCCGATGGGCCCGCTCGAATTGGCCGACTTCATCGGCCTCGACACCTGCCTGTCGGTGATGCAGGTGCTGCACGAGGGTCTGGCCGATTCGAAGTACCGGCCCTGTCCGCTGCTGGTGAAGTACGTCGAAGCCGGCTGGGTCGGCAAAAAAGTGAAGCGCGGCTTCTACGACTATTCCGGCGAGCGGCCGGTCCCGACGCGCTGAGCGCGCGTTCCCCCAAATGATCGCGGTCCCGCGAAGCATCGCGCGGAGGGTCAGATGAAGAAGGTATTGGCGATGGCCGCGGTGGCGTTCGTGCTGCCGATGGCGTCGGCGGACGCGCAGTGGGTGTTCGTAGCGCGCAAGGCGGCGCAGCGCATCCATCACATGACCGAGGGCGGGGTCGGCGGCCAGCCGGGCTACGACTTCGCCTCGGTGGTGCTGGAGGCGCCGGCCGACCGCGTGTTCGCCATCGCGCTGGAGCGCGCGCAGCAAAACCGGGCGGTGCACATCCTGATGGCCGATCCCGGCGCGCGCCGGCTGCAGGTCGCCGAGGGCGACCGCACGGCGACGCTCAACGTCGTCGAGCTGAGCGAGGGGGTCTCGCAGCTCCTGATCGCCGGACGGTCGCGCCCGAACGAGGAGGCCGCGTCCTCGCAGATCGTCACCGCCGTGATGCGCATCTGCGCCGAGATGAAGAAGACCTGCGAGCTCGCCCGCTAGCCAGGCCAAGCTGCGCGGTACGCCAACACCGCGAGGGGGTGGGGGTGAATCGGGAAGAATCGCCCAAAAGCCTTGTGCCGTGGGCCTCCGAGGCTTCCCACGACCGTGGGAAGTCGGGGAAACCTAGGCGGGACCCAGGAAGCGCTCCGCCGTCCGCCAGCGCACGCCGTCGGCGAGCGCCGGGTCGAGCGACGCGAGATGCTCCTCGAGTTCGGTGACGGCGCCGGGATAGGTGCAGTCGTAGTGGGGGTAGTCGGCGCCCCAGAAGACGCAGCCGTCGACGCCCATCTCCTTGAGGCGCGGCAGGCGGTGCGCCTCGTCCGATTCGATCGAGATGAAGCACCGATCGCGGAACAGCTCGCTTGGCCGGCGCTTCATCCACGGCACGTGCTGCTGCATGGACTCGAAATGGCCGTCGAGCCGGTCGAGCCAATACTCCAGCCAGCCCAAGCCCGATTCGAGAAACGCCACGCGCAAGTTGGGATGCTGTTCGAGCACGCCGCCGGCGACGATGTCGAGCATCGCCGCCATCTGCTCGAACGGATGGCAGATCATGTGGCTGAAGAAGAGGTTGTCGTAGCGGCCGGTGGCGAAGGACGGCATCAGCGCACCGAAGCTGCCATGGACGGCGGCGAACAGGCCGTTGCCCGCGACCCGCTGCCAGAACGGCTTGAGCTGTTCGTCATAGAGCGCCAGCCCGTTGTAGCGCTCGGGCCGGAAGCAGGCGCCCTTCAGGCCGAGCCTGGCGATGTGCTCGACCTCGCGCGCCGCGGCCGCGGCGTCCTGCAGGGGCACGATGCCGACGGCGCCAAGCTTGCCGCGGCCGTCGCGGCACATGTCGGCGATCCATTCGTTGTAGGCGTGGCAGCAGGCGGCGGCGACCTTGGGGTCCTCGATGTCGCCGGCGATGAGGTAGAGCGACGGGTAGAGCAGGGAGCGCTCGATGCCTTCCTCTTCCAGCACCTTGGCGCGCGCGCCGCCGTCGTAGGAGCCGGGCAGAATGTCCTCCCAGCTCGGCACCTTGTCGGGATCGTCCATGCCCCACGGCACGCAGGCCGCGGCGGGCCGCAGGTTTCGCCGCATCCGGCCGTTGATCGAGATCCAGTCGCGGCCGTCGCTGTCGCGCTCGACCCGGATCGCGTCGGCGCGGTGCTTCTTTTCGATATAGTCGTTCCACAGCGCCGGTGGCTCGCAAATATGGCCGTCTGCGTCGATCACGCGGTTTGCCATGAGGGTCCTCCCGGGTAACGTCTTGTCATGACCCAGCCGATCCGCATCGCCGTCCTGAACTTCGCCCACGAGACGGTGACGTTCCTGCCCAACGACACCACGCTCGCCGACTTCGTCTACCAGGGCTCGCCGGCCCGCGGCGAGGCGTTGCTCGCTTGGGAGCCGCGATCCTACATGGGCGGCTTCGTGAAGGTGGCACGCGAGCATGCGGGCGTCGAGTTGGTCGGCCTCGAATCGCCGCTCTGGCCGAAGACCGGCACAGGCTCGGGCTGGATCACGACCGAGGCCTACGATCACTTCCTCGGCCGCATCATCGCCGAGCTCAAGGCCGGCGGGAAATGGCACGGCGTCTATCTCGCCCTGCACGGCGCGATGGGCGTGCGCGGCGTCCCCAAGCCCGAGGCCGACATCGCCCGGCGGGTGCGTGAGGTGGTGGGGTGCGACGCCTTCATCGCCGGCACCTTCGATCCGCACGGCAACGAGGATGCCGAGTTCCTGGCCGCCGCCGACATGGCGTTCTGCGTGAAGTACTTCCCGCACTACGATGCGCGGCTGCAGGGCGAGCGGGCTGCCCGCATGCTGATCCGCGCCATCCGCGGCGACTACAAGCCCGCGACGGCGACGGTGAAGGTGCCGATCCTGACGGCGACGGTGCTGCAATGGACCGGCGCGTCGCCGTGGATGGACCTGGTTCAGCGTGCGCTCACCTGGGAGGCGCGCGAGCCCGATCTCTACATGAACGTCTTCTTCGGCTTTCCCTTCGCCGACGTTCCCGATGTCGGCATGACCGTCCAGGCGATGAGCAACGGCAATCCGGCGCTTGCCGCCAAGGCGGCCGACGACGTGGCGACCTGGGCGTGGCGCCGGCGCGAGGCGCTGCTGAAAACGGCGACCGTCCATCCGATTTCCGAGGGCGTGAAGCTCGCCAAGGAGGCGGTGACGCGCGGCGCCTGGCCGGTCGTGCTGGCCGATCACTCCGACCGCTCGGGCTCGGCGACCTGGATCCTGCAGCAGGTGATCGCGCAGGATCTGTCAGATGTGCTGCTCGCCACCATCGCCGACCGCACGGCGACCGAAGCGGTGAAGGCCAAGGGCCTGAAGGCGGGCGATGCGTTCGACATGGAGGTCGGCGGCCGGGTCGACGAATCAGCCGGCGAACCGGTACGCCTCAGAGGGACGATCGCAGGCGTGGCACAGGCCGCGGGCAAGTTCTGGGTCGGCGTTGCCTTCGGTCGCGGCAATGTCGTGCTGCTGAGCGAATACCTGATGCAGATCATGGACCCGGCCGACCTCAAGGGGTTCAACCTCGATCAATTCAAGGTCTTCGCCATCAAGTCGCGCGTCCACTTTCGCCGCGGCTTCGACGATTCGGGCTTCGCCAAGACCATCCTGCTGGTCGAGCCCGACCAGCCGTTCCTCGGCACGGTGCGGCTCGACGCGCTGCCCTACAAGAACGTCGACATCAAGAAGTTCTATCCCTACGGCGAGGTCAGCTTCCCCTAGACGGCGTGGATGACGACGTTGAAGCCCTCCTCCGGCGTCGGCGGGACGAAGTAGCGGGTGAACTGCTCGAACTCGGCGTCGCTCACCTCGAACTGATGCTCGCCGCTCGCGTTGCGCTGGCGCAGTCGCTGCTTGCAGATCCGGTCGGGGACATCGAGCACATGCAGCTCGTGGGCGGCCTGCGCTGCGTCGATGATCTGCCTCATCCAGGCGCGGACGCGCACCGTATTGGCCTGAAAATCCAGCACGACGGACAGGCCTTGACGCAGGATGTCGACGATGTGCGGCGCAATGGCGGCGCGCAGCCGCGCCGAATACTTGGCGTAGTCGTCGATCGTCATGAGGTCGTCGGCGAACAGGGTGGAGGTCCAGTGGTCCTCGCCGATCAGCAGAGTCTGCGGCCGGGCCGCAAGCTGCCGCGCCAGGGTCGACTTGCCGGCGGCGATCTTGCCGCACAGGAGATAGAGCGTCGGCATCGGCATGTCAGTGCTTCTCGAGCAGCACGCCGTAACCCGCGATCCGGTCGTCGATGCCGGCGAGCCGCAGCGCATGCCACAGCGTCGCCTGGGTCGAGGTGACGACGGGCTTGCCGAGCTTCTGTTCCAGGCGGTCGACCACGGTGTGCGAGCGCGTGTTGAGGCAGGTCATGATCAGCCCGTCGGCGCTACGGTCGAAGCCGCGCAGGCCGAGCTCGAACAGCGTGTCGGGCTCCGGCTCGGCGAGCGCGAAGCTGTCGGTGATGCCGAGGCAGGCGCCGCCGACGACCGTCAGGCCGGCGCCGGCGAAGTAGCGGTGCTCGGCCTCGTCGACCTCCCGGGTGTAGGGCGAGACGATGCTGACCGTCGCCACGCCGAGCGCCTTGGCGGCGGTCAGGATGGCGTGCGCCGCGGTCGTCGAGGGCGTCTTGCAGTCGTGCTCGATCTCGGCGCGCAGATGGGCGTCGTAGGCGAGACCCTGCACGATCGACGAGGCGGTGCAGCCGTAGGCCACCGCGTCGGGGAAGACGCTCGAGAGTTGGCGGATCGCCGCCTTGCCCTCGTTGCGGTCCATCTCGATGAAGGCCTCGGGCGTGGTTGCGGGCGGAATGAACATGCGCGCAGCGAAAATGCTCACGCCCTGGGGCACGACTTTCTGCGCCCACGGTTCCATCACTGTATTGACGCTCGGCACGACAATGCCGATCCGCGCCCGCCGTCCGTCGCCGTCGAGGTGTCGTCTCGTCATGGCGCCATCCTGCGGCTAGGATCGCACCAACATCAAGACTGTGGAGAACCCCATGGCGATCGAGATCCTCGAAATCCATCACACCGGCGTGCGCATCGACACCGGCGCCAAGAAGCTCTCCGATACCGAGACCTTCTACAAGGACGTGCTCGGCCTCGCCCGCGACGACAAGCGGCCGACCATTCCCGGCATCCCCGGCGCCTGGATCAATGTCGGCGAGGTCGGCCAGATCCACCTGATCGGCGGCGAGCAACCCTCGCCGGTCGCCAAGGGCCCGGGTGAGGATCCAACGCGGCCGCACATCGCCTTTGCCGTCAAGGACGTCGTCGCGACCCGCAAGGAGCTCGACCGGATGGGCGTGAAGTATTGGGTGATCGAGGGCCTGACCAGCCCGGACTCGACCCAGCTCTTCATGAACGATCCTTGCGGCAACATGGTCGAACTGCACCAGGTCGACAAATGCCGCTGCCGGGCGAGCAATAGACGGAGCTAATTACTCTGCCGCGCGTGCCGGCGCCGGACCGGGATGCATCGCCGCGTCGAGGCGGTGCTTGTAGACCTCCTGCCACGCCCGCTGGTCGTCGCTGACGAAATAGCCGCTGCGCGCGCCGTGATAGACGCGGCCGTCCTCGACGCCCGGCGGCAGCGTGCGCTCGTCGCGCAGTGCCCGCGCCGCGCGCAACAGCCGGCGGCGGGTGCGGGTGATCATCTGGTCCGACGGGCCGAGGTGCTCGAACGTGTGGTCGACGATCGGGCCCATGCTCTCGGTGATCGCCTGGTCCTGCAGATGGATGCCGTCGATGCCGCTGTAGATCGCGTTGCTGCGCTGCGCCGCGCGGTCCATGCCCCAGTCGTTGGCCGCGTTGTCGGCCATCCGCCAGCGGCCCATCCAGTCGGTCGTGTTGGGCAATAGCTTGTTGCCGCGGCCGGTGCCGCCGATCGGCGTGCCATCCTTGTAGGCAGGCTGGGGCAGGCTGTTCGCCGCCCGGGCGCGCTTCCACCAAATGAAGACGTACATGCAGTGATGGTCGTCGATCGGCACCCACGCGCGGGCATGCGCGTGGGTGTCGAACTCGCCGTTGGGCGCCTGCGTCCAGAAGGGAAACAGGAAGTTCGAGAAGCGCCAGTAGGTGCGGCCCTGTCCGGCCGAGCGGTAGCCGGCGTACTGCGTGCCCCAGGCTGCGTCCATGACATGGAACTCGGGCGCGCGGTTGGTGACGGTGAAGTAGAACGGCTCGTTCTCGTCGAGCCGGGCGGGATCGGCGTGACCGCCATGCAGGTAGCCGAAATGGGCGGTGTCGATCTCGCCCTCGATCGCCTGCAGATAGTTGCAATCGCGCTGGATCATGCCGACGTTGATCTCCTCGTCGGGCGCATCGAGAATCTGGAAGGCCGGCAGCGGTGGCGCCTCGCCCACGCCCATGTAGACCCAGACCACGCCAGCGCGCTCGACGGCCTGGTAGGCCTTGGCACAAACCTTGTGCTTGAAGTCCTGGTGCAAGGGTACGCTCGGCATGTCGATGCACTGGCCCGACGTGTCGAACTTCCAGCCGTGATAGAGGCAGCGCAGCCCGCCTTCCTCGTTGCGGCCGAGGAACAGCGAGGCGCCGCGGTGCAGGCAGCGATGATCCATTACCCCGACCTTGCCGGCGCTGTCGCGGAAGGCGATCAGCTTCTCGCCCAGCAGCATGAACCGGATCGGCGGGCCGTCGCGCTCGATCTCCGACGACTTGAGCGCCGGCATCCAGTAGAGCCGCATCAGCTCGCCCATCGGCGTGCCGGGGCCGGTCTGGGTGAGTTCCGCGCCTTCAGCAGCGGTCGTCATGGTTGCCTCCTGTCAGCTGGGCCAGACCGGACGATGATAGCCGAGCGGAACCGACGGCCGCGCCCAACGGGCCGGCGTCTCGGAAAGCTGCACGGCGGGCTTGAGATGCTTGAGCGGCCCCGACGGCGTCTCGGTCACCATCGACCAGCGCTCGAGCTCGTCAGCGCTCGAGCTCGTCGGCGGTGAAGTCGGCGGGTACGCCTTTCAGCGCGTTCTCCGGCACCTCGCCGAGATCGACTACCCATTTGCCGACCTGGGCGGGCGAGATGCGCACCAGCCAGCTGCCGCCTTCCTGCGCACGCCGCGCCAGCGCCACCATGGCGCCCATCGCCATCAGGTAGCCGGTGCAATAGTCGATCGCCGACAGCGGATAGAACTGCGGTCCG
This sequence comes from Alphaproteobacteria bacterium, assembly GCA_005884705.1. Classification (GTDB taxonomy): domain Bacteria; phylum Pseudomonadota; class Alphaproteobacteria; order Reyranellales; family Reyranellaceae; genus Reyranella. Next base: position 7,529 of record VBAF01000050.1, on the reverse strand, counting down.
GGCTCCTTGCCGGGGAACAGATCGCCCTGCCGCTGGGTGATGCCGCTCACGGTCTGCACCACGGTGTCGAAGCCGCGCCGCGATGCCCATGGACCCTTGTGCCCGAACGCCGACAGCGAGACGTAGACCAGCCCGGGCCTGAGCTTGGCCAGCTCCTCAGGCGAGAGCCCGCGTGAGCCCAGCGTGCCCGGCCGGTAGCCCTGCGAGAAGACGTCGGCCTGCTGGATCAGGCCTCGCAGCGTCTCGAGCTGAGCGGGATCGCGCAGGTCGAGCTGCGCCGACAGCTTGCCGTGGCCAGTGTCCCATTCCTGGTAACCCAGATTGGGCAGGTGACTGGCGGTGATCTTCATCACCTCGGCGCCGTGCTCGGCGAGCGTGCGCGCACCGGTCGGGCCAGCCAGCACGCGGGTGATGTCGACGACCTTGATGCCGCTCAATGGCCGGTCGCCTTTAGGCAGCGGCTCGGCTGGCGCCTCGCCGATCTTGACGATCTCCATCAGCGGCAGCGCAGCGATCGCGGCGGCTTGCGGATGCGTCTTCCATTCCTCGGCCGAGCGCACCATGCCGCCGGCGCCCTTGCCGGCGATGATCGCCTCCTCGAGATCCTGCGCCTTCCAGGTCGAGACGGCCTTGGTGACGGCGGCGCGACTCTCTTCGGTCACGCCCAGCACCTTGAGTGCGGCGGCGCGGTGGTTGGGGAAGTTGGTGTGGAGGTAGCTCCAGCGCCCGTCCTTGGTGGGATAGGTGCCCATGATGCCGTGGCGGGCATGGGCGAGCGCGCCGTCGCCCAGCTTCATGTAGGTGCCGCTGCGCAAGGACGCCGTCGCCTGGCGCACGTCGACCGCGACTTGCTGGCGCCGCCCCGTGCGCATCTCCCACAGCTTGGCCGCGGCGAGGCCGGCGGCGGCGATGGTGGCGGCCCCGGCGACGCCGACCTTGAACGGCGTCGGCACGACGGGATCGAGGCCGCCGGTGAATGTGACTGGGGTCCCGCTGTCGGACCATCCGGTGGCGGGCAGGATGCGGTTCAGAGCTTCGACGGGCGTGGTCATGGCGCTCAGCCTATCGAATCTTGGCGCATCTGAAACGCACGAAACGCAATTCGGCTTTGACGTCATCTGCCGGAAACCTGCGCTGCCCTACAAGGCGCCACCCCAATAGCTTGTCAGGTGTACAATGTACCAGTTGATCGGCGCCGCGTTTTGGTTGGCGGCAGGCATCTTCCTCGGCTCCGGCGATCCGTTTGTCGGCCTGCTCGCGGGCCTCTGCGCCATCATCTGGCTCGGCACCGTGCCGGTGCTGCCGCCGATCCGCGCGCCGCGCAAGCCGCCGCTGCTCATCCGGATGGAATAGCCGCCTTCATGAGGGCGAGCGCCTCGGGCTTGTCCCACTCGGCCTCGCCCTCCAGCCGGCCGAGTTCGCGGCCGTCCGGGTCGACCAGCACCGAGGTCGGCAGCACGGAGATGTCGAGCGCCCCCATCACCTTCTTGGCCTTGTCGAAGTAGATGCCGAGGTTGGTGAGCTTCCTGTCGGCATAGAACGGCGCCACCTTGGGCTTCGACGGGCCGTCGAGCGAGAGCGGCAGAACGACAAACTTGTCCTTGCCCAGCTCGGCCTGCAGCTTGTCGAGGCTCGGCATCTCCTTGACGCAGGGCGCACACCAGGTCGCCCAGAAGTTCAACAGCACGGTCTTGCCCTTGTAGTCGGCGAGTTGCAGGGGCTTGTCGTCGGCGTCGGTGAAGGCGAGTTCGAGCAGCTTCCTGGGCTCCTTCGCCAGCGTGAACCTGGCGAGGTTTCCGGTCAGCAGGTCGGGGCTTAGCTTGGCTAATGCAGGGGCGGCGAAAAAAGCCGGTGCCGCGGCCAGTAACAGCCTGCGGCCAATGAGGAAATCGGTACGCGAATGTGCCATAAGCCCGATTCATGGCACGGAAGACGACCAACAAAAAGGCAAGCCCGAACACGATGTGGGGAGGCCGCTATGCGCTCGGTCCCGCCGAGATCATGGAGCGGATCAACGCCTCGATCGGCTTCGACAGGAAGCTCTACGCCCAGGACATCGCCGGTTCGCTGGCGCATGCCGACATGCTGGGGGCGCAGGGCATCCTCTCGGCCAAGGACGGCCGCGCCATCAGGCAGGGTCTCGCCCGAATCAAGGCCGAGATCGAGAGCGGCAAGTTCAAGTTCTCGACCAAGCTCGAGGACATCCATTTCAACGTCGAGGCGCGGCTCACCGAGCTGATCGGGCCGGCCGGCGGCCGGCTGCACACCGCGCGCTCGCGCAACGACCAGGTGGCGCTCGATGTGCGGCTGTGGACGCGCGACACCGTCGACCGTATCCAGTACTTGCTGCGCGACCTGCAGGTCGCACTCCTCGACCGGGCGGAGGAATACGCCGCGACCATCATGCCGGGCTTCACTCACCTGCAGACGGCGCAGCCCATCACCTTCGGTCATCATCTCATGGCCTACGTCGAGATGTTCGGCCGCGACCGCAGCCGGCTCAGCGACTGCCGCGCGCGGATGAACGAATCGCCGCTCGGCGCCGCAGCGCTCGCCGGCACGCCGCATCCGATCGACCGCCACCGCACCGCCAAGGCGCTGGGCTTCGATCGGCCGATGGCCAACTCGCTCGATGCGGTCTCGGACCGCGACTATGTCGTGGAATTCCTGGGTGCGGCCACGCTTTGTGCCGTGCACCTGTCGCGGCTGGCCGAGGAGATCGTGATCTGGTGCTCGGCACCGTTCCGCTTCATCGCCCTGTCGGATGCCTTCACCACCGGCAGCTCGATCATGCCGCAGAAGCGCAATCCCGATGCGGCCGAACTGGTGCGCGGCAAGGTCGGCCGCATCATGGGCGCGTTCGTGGCGCTCTGCACCATGCTGAAGGGCCTGCCCCTGACCTACGGCAAGGACATGCAGGAGGACAAGGAGCCGTTGTTCGACGCCGCCGACTCCCTCGAGCTCTGCATCGCGGCGATGACCGGCATGGTCCGCGACCTCAAGGCCAATCCCGAACGCATGCGCGCGGTCGCCTCGGCCGACTACTCGGTCGCGACCGACCTCGCCGACTGGCTGGTGCGCGCGGTCGGCCTGCCGTTCCGCCAGGCCCATCACGCGACCGGCGTGCTGGTCGGCAAGGCGGCGGCCAAGGGCGTCGATCTCGACAAGCTCACCCTCGCCGAGATGCGGGCCGTCGAGCCGCGCATCACCCGGGACGTCTACAAGGTGCTGACGGTCGAGGCCTCGGTCGCTGCGCGCAAGAGCTACGGTGGCACCGCACCCGCCAACGTGGCGCGCGCGGTCAAGGATGCCCGCAAGAGGTTCCCGTGAGCGTGTTTGCCTACAACGCCAATGGCGAGATGCAGGCCGAGGGGGTGGCGCTCGAGACGATCGCCCAGCAGGTCGGCACGCCGTTCTATTGCTACTCGGCCGGCGCGCTGCGCGCGGGCTGGCAGGAATTCGCCGACGGCATGAAGGGCCTCAACGCGTCGGTCTGCTACGCGCTCAAGGCCAACTCCAACCTCGCGGTGGTCAAGCTGTTCGGCGATCTCGGCGCCGGCGCCGACATCGTCTCGGTCGGCGAGATGCGCCGCGCCCTGGCGGCCGGCATTGCGCCCAGGCGCATCATCTTCTCCGGCGTCGGCAAGAAGCCGTCGGAGCTGATGGCGGCGCTCGAGGCGGGGATCGGCCAGATCAATGTCGAGAGCTCGGCCGAGCTCGAGACGCTCAACGCCGTGGCCGGCCAGCTCGGCGTCAAGGCGGCGATCACCATCCGCGTCAATCCGGATGTCGATGCCGGCACGCACGCGAAGATCACGACCGGCCGCAAGGAGAACAAGTTCGGCGTCGACATCGATCTCGCGCGCGACGCGTATGCGCTGGCCGCCCGACTGCCCAATCTCGAGGTGGTCGGCGTGGCGATGCATATCGGCTCGCAGCTCATCGCGCTCGATCCCTATCGCGACGCGATCGCCAAGGTACGCGGGCTGATCACCCAGCTTCGCGCCGACGGCCATCGCATCGAGCGCTTCGACATCGGCGGCGGCCTGGGGATTGTTTATGCCGACGAGAAGCCGCCTTCGATCGCAGCCTTCATGCAGCTTGTCACCAAGGAGACCGACGGCCTGGGCTGCGCGCTCACCTTCGAGCCCGGCCGCCGGCTGGTCGGCGAAGCGGGCGTGCTGGTCGCCGAGGTGATCCTGGTGAAGCCCGGCGTTTCCAAGACTTTCGTCATCGTCGACGCGGCGATGAACGATCTGATCCGGCCGACATTGTACGAGGCGTGGCACGACATCGTGCCGGCGCGCCGGCCGCGCCCCGATGGTGCCACGATCCGTTGTGACATTGTTGGGCCGGTCTGCGAATCGGGCGACTATCTGGCACAGAACCGTGATTTGCCTCCACTTTCTGCCGGAGACCTCGTCATGGTACGCTCGGCGGGCGCGTACGGTGCGGTGATGGCCTCGAGCTACAACACGCGACCGCTCGTGCCTGAGGTCATGGTGGATGGCACGCGGTTTGCGGTCGTCCGTCCCAGGCCCTCGATTGACGAGATGCTCTCTTCGGAGCGGATCCCGCCCTGGATGGAGCCCGCGTAAGAAAGGACTCGATGGACGCCACTGAAGCCATTCCGATCCCCGCGCCGGGCGTCGAGCGCAAGATCGGCCTGGCGTGGCTCGCCCTGGCTTGGGAGGGGATCTGGCCGCGGCTGATGCCGTTGCTCGCGATGATCGCCCTGTTCGTCGCGGCGGCGCATCTCGACCTGTTCGGCGGCCTCGATCCCTGGGTTCACACGGTCATCCTCGGCGTCGTCGCACTGGCCTTCGTCGGGCTGGCGTGGTGGCGCTTCCGCCGCTTCGCCTGGCCGGTCCGCGCCGAGGCGATGCGTCGCCTGGAGCTCGATTCGGGCGTGCCGCACCGGCCGCTGATCGCAGTGCAGGACACGCTCGCAGCCGGCGGCCACGACCACATGGTCGCAGCCCTGTGGGAGGCCCATCGCCGCCGTGAGGCCGAACGCCTCGCCGGGCTGAGCAACGGGCCGGCGCGGCCGGGCCTGGCAAGGTTCGACACCTGGGCGCTGCGCCTGGTGCCGCTGCTGGCGCTGATCGTGGCGATCGCCTCGGCGGGCGGCTGGCGCGCCGATCGCATGATGGCGGCGTTCACGCCGGCCTTTCCGCCGCCGCCGCCGGTGGTCGCCAATCTGTGGATCGCGCCGCCGGCCTATACCGGCAAGCCGCCGATCTATCTCGACATGGCCGACAAGGACAAGCTTTTGCGCGTGCCGGTCGGCAGCAAGCTTGCGGGTTTCCTCGACGACGTGCGCGGCCGCCACGCGCCCAAGCTGGTGATCGACGGCAAGGAGACCGAGTTCGGCACCGTCAGCCAGGGCAAGTACCAGGTCGAGACCACGATCACCGAAGGCAGCAAGATCTCGCTGCAGGCGCGCGGCGACGAGCAGGCGCGCTGGAAGCTGCACGTCATCCCCGACCTCGCGCCGACCATCGAATTCTCCAAGCCGGTCGGCGTCGACAAGTGGTCGACCAAGATCGAGTACATCGCCGGCGACGACTTCGGCATCACCGGTGTGCAGCTGCAGATCCGCCTGCACGGCTCGGTACTGGGCGCCGAGATGCTGGACGACGGCGAGGAGCCGGAGGTGCTGCGCGTCGACCTGCCGGTGCCGGGCGGCAGCAAGAAGGTGAGCGATGCGTTCACGCGTGATCTGACCAGCCATCCGTGGGCCGGCCTCAAGGTCCGAGTCATGCTGTTCGCGACCGATGCGCTCGGCCAGAAGGGCGCCAGTGCGCCCGAGACCTTCCTGCTGCCCGAGCGGGTGTTCAACGATCCGACGGCGCGGGCGATGATCGTGCTGCGCAAGCAGCTCACGCGCAATCCCAAGGGCCTGCGGCTCGACGTGGCCGACGGCATGAAGCTGATCCAGCTCCATCCGGCGTCCTACCGCGACGATCCGGTGGTGCAGCTCGGCCTGCGCATCGGCGCGGCGCGGCTGGCGGCCAACGGCGACAAGGCGGTGATCACCGACACTCAGAAGCTATTGTGGGACCTGGCGATGCGACTGGAGCAGGGCGCCACCTCCGACGCCGAGCGTGCCGTCGAGCAGGCGCGCCAGGAGCTGCGCGACGCCATGCAGCGCCAGGCCGGTGACGAGGAGATCGAGCGGCTGATCCAGCAACTCTACAGCGCCATGGACCGCTGGCAGAAGGAGCTCGCCGAGCGGATGAAGGATCCCGAGGAGCGCCGCCGCATGCAGGAGCAGGCGGACAAGATGGATCCCAACAACACCATCACCGGCGACGACCTGCAAAAGATGCTCGACAAGATTCGCGAGATGGCGAAGAACGGCCAGCGCGAGGAGGCCAAGCGCCTGCTCGAAGAGCTGCGCAAGATGATGGAGAACGCCACCCCGATGATGGCCCAGCCGGGCCAGCGCGGGCAGCGGCAACAGGGCCAGCAGGGCCAGGGCAACCAGCAGGGCCGCGAGATGATGAACCAGCTCGACCGGCTGTCGCGGCGCCAGAACCAGCTCCTGGGCGAGAGCGAGCGAGAGGGTCGCCAGCAGCAGGGTCAGCGCGGCCAGCAGGGCCAGCGTGGCCAACAAGGCCAGCAGCAGCCCGGCCAGGGCCAGCCGGGCCAGGGCGATCCGCAATGGGGCGAGAGCCAGGGCAACCAGCAGGGCAACCTGCGCGGCCAGCTCGGCGACTTCATGCGCAAGCTCGACGAAAACGGCATGCCGATGCCGGAGTCGCTGGGCCGCGCCGAGCGCTCGATGCGCGAGGCCGAGGACGCGCTGCGCCGCGGCGACCCGCGCGAGGCCGGCCGCGCCCAGCGGCGCGCGCTCGACAACCTGCAGCAGGGCATGGGCGACATGGCCGAGCAGATGCGCCAGCGCGGCCCGGGCAACGGCCAGGACATCGCCGAGATCGAGGAGCGCGAGCGGCGTGGCGAAGACCGCGACCCGCTCGGCCGCTCCGACGGCAACTTCGGCGATTCGGTCGACACCGGCGTCGACAAGATCCCGCTCGAGCTCGAGCGCCAGAAGAGCCGCGAGATCCTCGACGAGCTGCGCCGCCGCGCCGGCGACATGGGCCGCCCGAAGGAAGAGCTCGACTACATCGACCGGCTGCTCAAGACGTATTAGCCGGCCGCGAGCCCGCTCCTCCTGTCATCCTTCACTTCGCTCAGGATGACAGGATCTACGGCAGCTTCCGCGCGTGCGTCGCCAGGCGCTTCGTCCACAGGCGTTGCTTGCCGAGTTCCGGCAAGCCGACCGAGCCGCACTTTTCGCAGCGGAAGCGGGCGCCCGCGACCGGGCGGTCGCGCAGCGCGGGCACGCTGCCGTCGATCAGCCGGCGGTGGTTGCAATTGGGGCAGATCACCTCGATCTCGAGCTGCTCGCGGGCGAGCTCGCCGAAGGTCAGATGCGGGGTGCCCAGCGACATGACCAAGAGATGGGCCGGCTGGCAGGGACCCGCAAGAAGGCCGGGAACAACTGCGGTTGGCTGGACGTT
>VBAF01000524.1 GCA_005884705.1 Alphaproteobacteria bacterium | reverse complement strand
CGGCTCGCCGCAGCCGTCGTCGCTGTAGTAGCCGGCCTGCGGCTGGCATTGTGGGTTGCCGGGCGGGCAGTGCAGGCGGACGTGGAAATGCTCGTCGTGGCCGGCCCAGACCACCAGCTTGTTCAGCCAGGCGCGGTTGCCGCCGGCCGTTTCGCACAGCCGCTGCTTGATGAACTTGTTCACGAAGATGCGGTCGACGTGGGGCAGCTCGGCCGCGATGCGCAGCAAAGTTGCGTGCTGCTCGTTGAAGACCGCGTCGTCGATGCCGCTGTCGTCGGCGCGCACCAGCGAGCGCAGGCGCGGGTTTTCGCGCTCGAGCGGCGCGCGGCGCGGGCCGGGCTGGCGCTCGAACCAGATGTCGGCATCGAGCCCGACCTGATGGCTGGCATGGCCGGAGGGCGCCGGCCCGCCGCGCGGTTGGCCGAGGTCGCCGATATAGAGATGCGCCTGGCCGGCCGTCCGAACCCTGGCGCCCAGCGCCATGATGGTGTCGATCATCACCGGCTGGCCCCAATAGCGGTTGCGGCTGATCCGGATCGCCTCGTAGCCCGGCCCGTCGAGCGGCAGTTGCTGCGCTCCCTGCAGGCAGCCTGCGCTGTAGAAGCCGATCGATTGCGTCGGACCGGGCGTGGGTGTCGTCACCGTCGACCAGTCCGCGGCTGCCGCGGACCAGTCCGCGCCTCCGCACAGGACGCCTGCGAGCAGCGGAATGACGAGACGCTTCATCTTGTTGCTACGGTACCCGGCCGCTAAGACTTTGCCCATGGCCGACTACGCCAACATCACCCTCGCGCGCGACGGCGCGGTGGCGCGGCTGACGCTCAACCGGCCGGACCGCCGCAATGCGCTGACCCACGCGATGATGCTGGAGCTCGAGGACGCGTTCGGCCGCGTCCGCGACGACCAGACCTGTCGCGTCCTGGTGCTGCGCGGCGCCGGCGGCCATTTCTGCGCCGGCGGCGATCTCGACGCGATGGCCGACATGCCGCCCCGGCCCGCCAACGGCGCGGCCGACCCGCTGGTGCCGGCCTATCGCCAGTTCGGCGCCGCGCTGCAGGCGCTCAACGCCCTGCCGCAGCCGACGGTGGCGATCGTCGAGGGCTCGGCGGTCGGCGGCGGCTTCGGCATGGCCTGCTGCTCCGACGTGGTGATCCTGCACGAGTCGGCGCGCTTCGGCATGCCCGAGCCCAAGGTGGGCTTCATCCCCTCGCAGATCATCCCGTTCGTCGTGCGGCGGGTCGGCGAGGGGCCGGCGCGCGATCTCGCGGTGACCGGGCGGGTGATCGACGCCGCCGAGGCCAAGCGGCTCGGCATCGGCAGTCATCTCTGCGCCGGCACCGCCGACATCAACCGGACGATGAAGGCGGTGCTCGACGACATCCTGCGGCTCGAGCCGCAGGCAGTCGCGACGGTGAAGCGGCTGGTGCTGGCGTGCGCGACGGCCGAAGATGGCGCGGTGCTTGACGATGCGGCAGAGAGCCTGGTCGGACTGCTGCGCCGCCCGCAGGCGAGCGAAGGCATCGAGGCGTTCAAGGCCAAGACGGCGCCCTCGTGGGTCAAGGAATAGGCGATGAGGAATTACAAACACATCGAAGTGCGGCCGATCTCCGGCGCCCTGGGTGCGGAGATCGCCGGCGTCGACATGGCGCAGGATCTCGACGCCGAGCAGGTGTCGGAGGTGCGCCAGGCGCTGCTCGACCATCTGGTGATCTTCCTGCGCGACCAGAAGGCGACGCCGGTGCAGCAGCTCGCCTTTGCCCGGAAGTTCGGCGAGCCGATCGAATATCCGCAGCTCAAGGGCCTGCCCGAATCGCCGTTCATCACGCCGGTGGTGAAGCTCGAGCACGAGCGCAACAATTTCGGCGGCATCTGGCGCCCTCGAAGTGCCGCCCTACGGCGGCGACACCCTGTTCGCCAACCAGTACCTCGCCTACGAGACGCTGTCGGACGGGCTGAAGCAGACACTCGACGGTCTGCTCGGCGTCAGCTCCTCGTCGAAGGCCGACGTCACCAGGACGCGCGAGGATGCGCTGAAGCAGGCAGGTTCGGGCGCCACGCCGAAGAACCTCGCGGCCGAACATCCGCTGGTGCGCACCCATCCCGAGACCGGCCGCAAGGCGCTCTACACCTCGGTCGCGCACACCGCCCACATCAAGGGCTGGACCGAGCAGGAGAGCCTGCCGCTGCTCGAGTTCCTGTGGGCCCATCAGGTGAAGCCGGAATTCACCTGCCGCTTCCAATGGAAGGTGGGTTCGCTGGCGTTCTGGGACAATCGCTGCGCCATGCACAACCCGATCAACGATTATCACGGCTTCCGCCGGATCATGCACCGCATCACGCTGGCCGGCGACAAGCCGCGCTGACCCTCGTCGCGCAGGAGAAACGGGCATGGACAAGAGCGGGTCGCCGAACGGCAAGGCCCCGTCGCGGCTGATAGACGCGAGAATCAAGGAGCTGGGCGACTGGCGGGGCGAGATGCTCGGCCGGCTCCGCGCCTTGATCAAGCAAGCCGATCCCGACGTCGTCGAAGAATGGAAGTGGCGAGGCGTTCCGGTGTGGTCGCACGACGGATTGATCTGCACCGGCGAGACCTACAAGAGCGTCGTGAAGATGACCTTCGCCAAGGGGGCGGCCCTGCCGGATCCTGCACGCCTGTTCAACGCCAGCCTCGAGGGGAACACGAGGCGGGCCATCGACTTGCACGAGGGCGAGAAGATCAACGAGAAGGCGTTGAAGACGCTCGTTCGCGCCGCCGTAACCCTGAACAAGTCCAAGGCCAAGAGCTGATCCAGGGGCCCGTGTCACAAGCCCTGCTGTATTGCGCGACCGTGCGTGGACTGCGTATCCTTTCCACGGAATAGGGAGAAGGTCGATGCCCGCTTTCAATACTGTGCGGTTTCGCGTGAAACCGGGGCGCGATCAGCAGTTTCTTGATGCCCACAAGGATATCGAGGCCACATGGCCAGGCCTGACGCACGCCAACATCATCAAGACCGGTGACCGCTCCTACTGCCTTGTCGCCGAGTGGAAAGACATGGACGCGTGCATCAAAGCGCGACCGAATATGATCACCACCCTCAATTCTTTTCGCGATACGCTTGAAGACCTTGGCGGCGGTCTCGGCGTCACCGATGCAGCCGCGGGTCCGGTCGTCTCAGCGCTGAAATAATTCATGACGATCCGCTTTTATTCATGGCCGCAGAGTTCTGGATCCGGGGTCCATTGGGCGCTCGAAGAGCTGGGGTTGGCCTATGACTATGTCAGGCTCGACCGCACAAAGGGCGAGCACCGCTCGGCCGAGTATCTTGCCATCAATCCCAACGGCAAGGTTCCGGCACTGGTGGACGGTGAGGAGCGCTACTTCGAATCGCTCGCGATCCTCCTGCATCTCGCGGAACGCTACGGTGCGATGAAGGGATTGTGGCCTGCAGCCGGCGAGCAACGGGCGGAGGCGCTGAGCTGGACGACCTGGTCCACGACCGAGTTCATGCCCTTCATGTTGCAATACATCTATCACGGCCTCGATGCGCCGATGTCGTTCGAACCTCCCGATCGTAGCAAGGCGGCCGCCGAATACAGTCTCGCCAATTCCTCATCGCATCTCGACATGCTCGAGAACCGCCTCCGCGATCGCCAGTTCGTCATGGGCACTTTCTCGCTCGCCGACATTCCGATCGCAACAGCGCTCGGCTTCGGCATCACTCAGGGCGTTCCCCTCGATCAACGTCCGGCGGTTCGAGCATGGCTCGACCGCTGTAGCGGACGTCCCGCGCGTGCCCGCGTAGAATGAGACGGTGCGCGCGCGCTTCAACGCACGAGTTTTGCGGTCGAATACGAAATAGGATGCACGATGTCCGAAAACGACCCTGAAAAGGAATTGATGCCGCCACCGTCAGGCACCAATGAAAGGCTAGCTCTTATTGACGAGCTCGCGCATGAATTGCTTCGGCGTAGCAAGCAGGGGAAGTCGGCTGGCGCGGCCGCCATTGAGCAGGCTCAGGATAAATGCCGCGAGCTAATTGCACGCCAAACCGAAGGCAAATGGACTCGAGCTCAGGAAGACAACGCCGTGCGCCAGATGTTGACTGGTCTGCTACAGCGCGCCTACGAATTGTCCAAAGACCAAATTGCTGCGGCACAGCAGCGACTCCAAGACCTTCCGCCCAAAGGCGGCAGCTAGCGTCGTCCGCACGTCAGCGCACCGTCCCTTGCCGAAGGCCACGGTGCATCCGAAACCTGAGGGCGCGGCAAACGCGGTCACGACGTCGATCTCGTTATCCACAGGTGGTTGGTCAACGCGCTGCGCAAAAACCTCATTATGGGCATTGGCCGACGATTTTTGCCCCACTTTCTGGGCCAAAAAAGGCCGGCCAATGCCCAGATGAGCTTGCGTTGTCCTTGTGAGGGAGTGCATCGACGGCGATCGCTGCTGCGGGCGAACAGTCCGCAGATAAACGGATGGGCTGACAAAAACCGCGAAAACGGTGGAAAACGGTGCGTCGCCGGCTCAGCGCGTGGCGGGGCTCAGCGTGATGATGCCGGCGGCGCTGCGCGCCAGCTCGGCGCGCGTGCCGGCGATCTCGACGTAGCGCAGCGCCTTCCAGCCCTCGACGAAGCTGTGCGACCAGCGCGACATCATGTTGCCCGACTGGCCGAGCGGGATGGCGAAGCGGCTGTTGTCGAGATCGCTGAAATCGTAGACCGCGCGATAGCCCGCGCCGTGCACTGCCTCGAACGGGCGTGGACCGCGATAGCCCGGGGTCGCGCGGTTGAGCGTGTGCGCGCCGCCGTCGGACGGGAAGCGCACCGAGGCCACGTCGCGCAGCAGCGGCACGGCGTCGAAGACGGGATGACGGTG
>VBAF01000523.1 GCA_005884705.1 Alphaproteobacteria bacterium | reverse complement strand
CTGCATGGGCGGCATGCTGTTCGACCTGACCGGCTCGTACCGCGCCGCCTTCATCAATGGTATTGGCTGGAACGTGCTGAACGCCGCCGTCGCCTGGTGGCTGCTCAGCCGCCAGATGCGGCGCGTCGCCGCGTAACCGGGAGTTTCCATGCGTATCGTCGCCATCCGCGACATCGTCTCGCCGATCCGCTCCAACATCGCCAACGCCTATATCGACTTCAGCCAGATGACGGCGTCGGTCGTGGCCGTCGTCACCGACCTCGAGGTCGAGGGCAAGCCGGTGGTCGGCTACGGCTTCAACTCCAACGGCCGCTATGCCCAGCACGGATTGCTGAACGAGCGCTTCATCAAGCGCGTGACCGACGCCAAATCGGACTCGCTGCTCGACGGCGACGGCCTGATCGATCCGGCGAAATGCTGGAAGGCGATGATGGCCAACGAGAAGCCGGGCGGCCATGGCGAGCGCTCGGTCGCCGTCGGCGTGCTCGACATGGCATTGTGGGACGCCGTCGCCAAGGCCAAGCGCGTGCCGCTGTGGAAGCTGCTGGCCGACCGCTACAACGGCGGCAAGTACGACGACAAGGCCTGGGTCTATGCGGCCGGCGGCTACTACTATCCCGGCAAGGACCTCGAGGCGCTGCAGGACGAGATGAAGCACTATCTCGGCCTCGGCTATTCCTGCGTGAAGATGAAGGTGGGGGGCGTGCCGCTCGCCGAGGACCTCGCCCGCATCGAGGCGGTGCTGAAGATCGTCGGCTCCGGCGATCGCCTGGCGGTCGACGTCAACGGCAAGTTCGACCTCACCACGGCGATCGCGTTCGGCAAGGCGATCGAGGGCTATGGTCTGCGCTGGTACGAGGAGCCGCTCGATCCGCTCGACTATCTCGCGCACGCCGCGCTGGCGACCGAGTACAGCCAGCCGCTGGCGACCGGCGAGAACCTGTTCTCGATGCAGGACGCGCGGAACCTGATCCGCCACGGCGGCCTGCGCCCCGATCGCGACATCCTGCAGTTCGATCCCGCGCTTTCCTATGGGCTGGTCGAATATCTCAGGACGATCGACATGCTGAAGGCCAACGGCTGGTCGCCCAGGCGCTGCGTGCCGCACGGCGGCCACCAGTTTGCGCTCAACATCGCGGTCGGCCTGCAATGCGGCGGCAACGAATCCTATCCGCAGGTCTTCGCCCCGTTCGGCGGCTTCGCCGACGACTGCCCGGTGGTCGACGGCCGCGTCGCCCTGCCCGACGCCCCCGGCATCGGCTTCGAGCGCAAGGCCGACCTGTGGGCAGTGATGAAGACCCTGTCATCCTGAGCGCAGCGAAGGACCCTTCGGCTTCGCCTCAGGATGACAAGAGGCGGGCCGGAGGCCCGCGGTCCGGCAAGACTACTCCGGCTTGAGCAAGCCTTCTTTCAGGAGCTCGGCGACGTTGGCCTCGTCGGCCTTCAGCGCCTCGGTGAACTGCTCGGGCGTCGAGGGCCGCACGATGGCGCCTAATTCGCGCAGGCGCTTGCTCACCGTCTCGTCCTTCAGCCCTGCGACCACAGCATGGTTGAGCCGCTCGACGATCGGCTTGGGCGTCTCCAGCCGCACGAACACACCCGCGGTGGTGCCGCCTTCGAACGGCAGGCAGCCTGCCTGCTCGAGCGTCGGCACGTTCGGCAGGTCGGGGATGCCCTGCAAACCGAAATTCATCAGCGGCCGGAGCTTGCCCGCCTGGATGTGCGGCATCGAGCTGGTGAGCTGGTCGGCGAAGCAGTCGATGTTTCCCGCCAAGAGGTCGTTGATGCCCGGGCCCGAGCCCCGGTAGGGCACGATGTTCAACTTGATCTTCTCGTTGAGTTGCAGTCGCAGGATGGCGACGTGGTTGGTCGTGCCGTTGCCTGAATGGCCGATCGTCACCGTGCCCGGCTTTGCCCTGGCCTCGGCGAGCAGCGTCCTGATCTCGGAGAACCGGTCGGCCCGGGTGACGATCAGGGTCGGCGCCGTGGTCAGGATGCTGACTGGCGCCAGCGCCTGCAGCATCTGCTGCTTGCCGGCGAAGATCGGCGCCACGTAGCCCACGGTGAAGCTCGCCATCACGATGGTGTAGCCGTCGGCCGGGGCGTTGATCGCGGCGTCCAGCCCGACCACGCCCCCGGCGCCCGGCTTGTTGTCGATCAGCACCGTCTGGCCGAGCTGGCGGCCCATCGGCTCGCCGACCAGCCGCGAGGTGACGTCGTAGTTGCCGCCCGGCGCGAACGGGATGACCCAGCGGATCTGCATCTGCTTGGCAGGGAAGCTGTCGGCGCGTGCCGGCAGGCCTGCCAGAGCCGCAGCACCCACGACAAGCCCGCGTCTTCCGATCGCCATCTCGACCTCCCTGTCCTTGTGTTCAGTATCGTTAGCAGCGAAAAACATGGTCAATGATCGAATTCCGATGCCCGAACATCACACTCCGCTGATCGCCACCATCGCCGCGGGCCTCATGCTGGCCTACGTCTTCGGCCTGCTGGCGCATCGGCTGCGCATCCAGCCGCTGGCCGGCTACGTGCTGGCGGGCGTCGCGGTCGGGCCGTTCACGCCGGGCTTCACCGCCGACGCGGCACTGGCCGGCGAACTGGCCGAGATCGGCGTGATCCTGCTGATGTTCGGCGTCGGCCTGCATTTCTCGCTCAAGGATCTGATGTCCGTGGCGCGCATCGTCGTGCCGGGCGCCATCATCCAGATCGTGATCGCGACCCTGATCGGCGCCGGCCTCTCCCATCTGCTGGGATGGTCGTGGACCGCCGGGCTGGTGTTTGGCCTCGCTCTGTCGGTCGCCAGCACGGTCGTCATGGTGCGCGCCTTCCAGGACCGCCACATGCTCGACACCGAGCGCGGGCGCATCGCCATCGGCTGGCTGGTGGTCGAGGACTTGGTCATGATCCTGGCGCTGGTGCTGCTGCCGACCGCGGCCATGATGGCGTCGAGCGGCGGCGTACCGCCCAGTCGCGTCGTCTTCCAGTTCCTGATCACGCTGATGAAGGTCGGCATCTTCGTCACCGTCATGCTGGTGATCGGCCGGCGGCTGATTCCCTGGCTGATGCACTACACCGCCCACACCGGCTCGCGCGAGCTGTTCCGGCTCGCCGTCTACGCGATCGCAATCGGCGTGGCGTTCGGCGCGGCCAAGCTGTTCGACGTGTCGTTCGCGCTAGGCGCCTTCTTCGCCGGAGTCCTGATGGGCGAAAGCACGCTCAGCCAGCAGGCGACCGAGGAGGCGATGCCGCTGCGTGACGCCTTCGCGGTGCTGTTCTTCGTCTCGGTCGGCATGCTGCTCAATCCCCAGGTCTTCGTCGACGCACCGTTCGCGCTGCTCGCCACCGTGGCCATCATCGTCGTCGGCAAGGCGGCGATCTCCTGGGCGATCGTGCGCGCCTTCCGGCAGAGCAACGCCGCCGCGCTCGCCGTCGCCGCGGGCCGAGCCCAGATCGGCGAATTCTCCTTCATCCTGATGGGTCTCGGAATCGAGCTCGACCAGGTTCCGGCGCTGGCGCGCGACCTTGTGCTGGGCGGCGCCATCATCTCGATCGTGCTGAACCC
>VBAF01000522.1 GCA_005884705.1 Alphaproteobacteria bacterium | reverse complement strand
CTGGATCACGCCCTTTCCCGCGCGGCCCATGCCGCGGGCGATCGCGGTCAGCTCCTCCTCCGCGGCGGTGATGGTCGGCGTCAACGCGCCGTCCGGTGTGCGGTGGAACAACGAGCGCGAGGTCGAGAAGCCGAGCGCACCCGCTCCGATCCCCTCCTCGACCAGCGCCGCCATGGCCGCCATGTCCTCCGCCGTCGCGGGCTCGCGATCGACGCCGCGCCGGCCCATCACGAAGACGCGCAGCGGCGCATGCGGCACCTGGGTGGCGAAATCGATGTCGCAGCGCCGCGCGGCGAGCGCGTCGAGATATTCGGGGAAGCTCTGCCAGTTCCACGGCACGCCTTCCTGCATGACGATCTCGGGGATGTCCTCGACCCCCTCCATCACCTTCATCAGCGTGTGGCGGTCCTGCGGCCGGCAGGGCGCGAAGCCGACGCCGCAATTGCCCATCAGCACGGTGGTCACGCCGTGGCCCGACGAAGGCTTGAACTGCTCGTCCCAGGTCGCCTGGCTCGCGGCCCGCTGCCGTCACGCGGTCGATCGCGACCATGCGGCCGTCCTTGACCGCGACGTCGGCCTCGCGCGGATCACCGCCGCTGCCGTCGAGCACCGTGCCGTTGCGAACGACGAGATCGAAGTCGGCCGTCATGCGCGCCTATGTCTTCATGATCGTCGCCTCGCCGAGCAGCGAGACGTGCGCCGCCACGATACGCCAGCCTTCAGGCGTGCGCATCCAGGTGTGGCTCTGCCGGCCGTTTCGCGTGGCGCCGTGACGACGGAACTCGCAGTTCGCCGTGCCGAAATCCTGGCCATAGGTGACGATCCAGAGCTTCAGCAGGTCGCGCCCGACCACGAAGCCGGGATCGCGGCCGGCGCGGAACGCCGCGATCTGGTCGTAGCCATAGAGCTGCTCGCCGACGCCGTAGCGCAAGGTGTGCGGGCTCTGCCAGAACAGCTCGTCGAGCGTGGCGACGTCGTTGCCGTTGAGCGCCCTCTCGTAGCGCTCGAAGGCGGCCGTCACCTCGGCGACGACCGACGGGATGTTGATGTCCATTGATGCTCCTCAGGCGGGCGTCGAGAGGCAAGTGCCTTGCTTTTCCAGATAGGCCGCGACCCTGAGCGCCGTCGCCTCGTTGTACGGCCGCGCGATCACCTGCACGCCGATCGGGAGCGCGCCGGATTTGCGCGTCGGCACGGCGACCACCGGCAGGCCGATGAAGGAGATCGGCTGGGTGAACAGGCCGAGATTGGCGCGCACCGGCAGCTCGACGCCGCCGATGCTCATCATCACCTGCCCAAGCCTGGGCGCGCTGCACGGCGTGGCCGGCGCCAGGATGATGTCGACCTCGTTGAAGAGCTTCAGCACCTCGGCGCGGTACTGGCGACGGAAGCGCTGCGCCTTGACGTACCAGGAACCGGGCAGCAGCGCGCCGGCCATGAAGCGCTCGCGCGTGTCGGGATCGAAATCCTGCGGCCGCGTGCGGAGCCGCGGCAGGTGGAGCTGCGCGCCTTCGATCGCGGTGATGACATAGGCGGCGGACCGCGCGGCCGCCGCGTGGGGCAACACCACCGTCCTGGTCGCGCCGAGCGCCTTGGCGACCGTCGCCACCGCTTCGAAGCATTCCGGCTCGCCGCCCTTGGTGAAGTAGTCGCCGGCGACCGCGATCCTGAGGCCGCCGATCCCCTCGTGCAGCGTCGGCATCGTCGGCTCGATATCGCGGTCGGTGCAGACCGGGTCGTCGGGGTCCCAGCCCTGCATGGCGTCGAACGACAGCGCGAGGTCCTCGGTCGAGCGCGCCAGCGGCCCGAGATGGTCGAAGGCATCGACGAACGGAAACGAACCGGCGCGGCTCAGCCGGCCGTAGGTCGGCTTCAGCCCGAACAGGCCGCACAGCGAGGCCGGCACGCGGATCGAGCCGTTGGTGTCGGAGCCCAGCGCCAGCGGCACCTCGCCCGCCGCCACGGCGGCGCCTGAGCCGCCCGACGAGCCGCCGGTCATGCGCGTCGGATCGTGTGGATTGCGCGACGGGCCGTAATGCGCGTTCTCGCCGGTGAAGTCGTAGGCGTACTCTCCCATGTTCAGGCCGCCGACCAGGATCGCGCCCGCCGCCTCGAGCTTGCGCACCAGGGCGCCGTCGCGGCTTGCCCTCGGCCCGTCGACGTTGATCTTCGAGCCGGCACGGGTCGCCAGCCCTTCGATGTCGAACAGGTTCTTGACGGCGAACGGCACGCCCATCAGCGGACCGAGATGGCGGCCGGCGTCGATCTCGGCCGCGCGTTTGCGGGCTCGGTCGGCCACCAGATCGGTGAAGGCGTTGACCGTGGGTTCCGCCGCCGCGATCCGCCTGAGGGCCGCGTCAATGACGGCGCTCGCCTTGGCCTTGCCGCTCATGACCGCGCGGGCGATCTCGCTCGCCGTCGCGGCCTTCGACAGGGGATCGCTCACGGGCGCCCCCTCACGGCCGATAGACCGGCAGGGGCGTCAGCTCGTCGTCGAGCGCGAGCGCGAGCAGAGGTCCCGCGATCGCCAGCGACCGCTCGACGTTGACGATGACTTTCTCGCGATACTCGGGCGCGATCGGCAAGCCAATCGCCTTGGCGCCCTCGTCGACCCAGCGCGCAATGTCCGGTTTGTCGTCAGCCACGTTTCCCCCTCTTTGCGAATATGGCGCGGTCGCAAGGAGTATGCCAATGAACGGCCGATGACCATCGACCTCGGCGTTCACACTCTGGGCGCGGCCTATCGCGCCGGCACCCTCACCGTCCGCCAGGTCATCGACGAGGTGCTGAAGCGCATCGCCGTGGCGGGCGACGACAAGGTCTGGATTTCGCGCGTGGCCGACCAGGCCCTGCAGGCCCAGGCCGACGCCCTCGATGCCCACGGCGACCGGTCGCTGCCGCTGTTCGGCATCCCGTTCGCGGTGAAGGACAATATCGACGTGGCCGGCCTGCCGACCACCGCCGCCTGCCCCGGCTTCGCCTATCGGCCGACGGAGTCGGCCGAAGTCGTCAAGCAGCCGACCAGTTCGCGACCGGCCTCGTGGGCGTGCGCTCGCCCTACGGCGTGCCGCGCAATCCGTTCAATGCGGCTTACGTTCCGGGCGGGTCCAGCTCGGGCTCCGCCGTCGCCGTGTCGTCGGGGCTGGTGAGCTTCTCGCTCGGTACCGACACCGCGGGCTCGGGCCGCGTGCCGGCGGGCTTCAACAACATCGTCGGCTGGAAGCCGACGCCGGGCCGCATCAGCACCGAGGGCGTGGTGCCGGCCTGCCGGTCGCTCGACTGCGTCTCGGTCTTCGCGCTGTCCAGCGCCGATGCCGCCGAGATCGCGAACATGGTCTGCCTGACCGGCGCCTCGATCGGCTGGGACCGCGGCTTCAAGTTCGGCGTGCCGAGCCAGTTGGAATTCTTCGGCGACACCGAGTACGCAGCCCTCTACGCCCAGGCGATCGGCAGGCTCGAGGAATTGGGCGGCACGCCGGTCCCGTTCGACTACGCGCCGTTCAAGGCCGCCGCGTCGCTGCTCTATGCCGGCCCCTGGGTGGCGGAGCGGACGGCCGCGGTCGGCGATTTCATCGAGAGCGCCGGACCCGATGCCGGGGTCTGGCCGGTGACGCGCGACATCATCCTGGGCGGCCGGAAGTACAGCGCGGTCGACGCCTTCAACGGGCAATACGAGCTGGCGCGGCTCAAGGACCTCGCGCTCGACCAGATGCACGAGGTCCATTTCCTCGCGCTGCCGACCGCCGGCACGATCTATACGGTGGCCGACCTCGCGCGCGAGCCGGTGCAGTGCAACGCCAATCTCGGCCACTCTTCGATTTCTCGGCGCTCGCCCTGCCGGCCGGCTTCCGCGCCGACGGCCTGCCGTTCGGCATCACGCTGGTCGCCGACTACGGCTGGGACCAGATGCTGCTCGAGTTCGGCGCGCGCTGGCAGCGCACGGTGCCGCTGCCGCTCGGCCGGACGGCCAGCACGCTGCCCTCGCCGGATTGCGATCCCAGCATCGACGAAGAGCGCCTGTCGGTCGCCGTCGTCGGCGCGCACATGAAGGGCCTGCCGCTCAACAACCAGCTCACCGAGCGCCGCGGCCGGCTGGAGCGCGCCGGCCGGACGTCGCCGCATTACCGGCTCTATGCCCTGCCGGGCGGCCCGCCGCAGCGGCCCGGCCTGCTGCGCGTCGCCCACGACGGCGCGGCGATCGAGCTCGAAGTGTGGAGCCTGCCGGCGCACCACTTCGGCGATTTCGTCTCCGGGATTCCCGCGCCGCTCGGCATCGGCACGATCGAGCTGGCCGACGGCTCGGCGGTGCAGGGCTTCGTCTGCGAGAGCTATGCGACCGCGGCCGCCCGCGACATCACGGACTTCGGCGGCTGGCGGGCCTACCTCAAGAGTCTGAGCTAGACGCGGACGGCGCCCGGACGGCCGGCTTCGACCGCGAAGCGCCGGGCGGTGGTGATCTCTGACTTCGGATCGCGCACATCGGCCAGCGTGCGGAACGAAACCAGCGCCTTCCTGGCATCGAGCACGACCAGGCCGTAGCCGTTGACCTCGCCCAGCGCCGAGCGGATGTGCGGGTTCTTGGCCGCCATCCCCTTCAGCCGGTCGGCCGACGGGCCCTGCGCGGTGATCGAGCCGCCGACGAACTCGGTGGCGACGGTCGGCGCCTGCGGATCGGCGAAGTCGCCCTTGAGGTCGGCCGCCCAGAAGGAATGGACGTCGCCGCCCAGCACCAGCGTGTCCCTGGCGGGCGACGCCGCCACCGCCTCGAGCAGCCGCCGGCGCGCCGCCGGATAGCCGTCCCAGCCGTCGGCCCAGTAGACGTGGCGTTCG
>VBAF01000521.1 GCA_005884705.1 Alphaproteobacteria bacterium | reverse complement strand
CACTCTCCGTAATGGAATTGTCGCCGTTCAAGAGCGCCGCGACCCGTTTGGCTACTGCGGCCAGCAGCATCTCAAGCCATTTGACGCTGAACTCGCTTGCTTGGGAGGAAACGCCTGTGATGTTGCCGCCCGGGTGCGACAGGCTCCGGGCGAATCCCAGGCCCACGGGATCACCGGTGATCGACACGATGGGCACGGTCGAGGTGGCCCGCTGGGCCGCCCGGGTGGACGAGAATGTCGACCCGGCGACCAAGGAGCTCCGTCATCGTCTCGGGCAGGCGCTCGGGATCTCCCCCGGCATAGGCCTCGATGATCATCACGCTGCGAGCGGGCTGGTAGCCGCGGGCGGTCAGTCCTTGGGAGAAGGCTGCCAGGCCATTGTGGGTGCCCGGAGGCCCGGGCCACGGCAGACCTACGATAGGTTTTCTGTCCTGCGCGTGGCCTTCCACTGCGATTGCGGCCATCCCGGCCAGGGCGCCGATGAGAGAGAGGAGATTGACCGTACGCCTCACTCAATCGCCTCGTCGGCAATCGGCAAAGACGGCAAGACTCCGTTCGGCACGTGTGATCCGGTGGGCATTGCCAAGACCCTAGCATGCGAACGCCCGAGAACCACTTCCTCCACCGGAAGGCCAGCCTAAGGCCGGGCGCCGGGCAGGAAGTCGTCGAGCGGCACGCCAAAGGAATTGAGCGCCCACGACACCATGTTGTACTGGCCGACGGTGAAGACGGCGTCGACCAGCTGCTCGGTCGAGTAGTGCCTGGCCATCGTCTCCCAGGTCTCGTCGGAGATCACGGAGTTGTCGAACAGGTCGTCGGCGGCCTGCAGCAGGGCGGCTTCCTTCTCGCTCCAGCCGGCGGCCTTCGGACCGTCCTTGAGCCGGGTGATGTCGGCGTCGCTGACGCCGCCTTTCTTCGCGATCAGCTCGTGCTGGGCGAACTCGTACTCGGCCTGGTTCAGCCAGCCGATGCGCAGGATCAGCAGCTCGCGGTCGCGGAACGGCAGGGTCCGCTTGCCGAGCACGTGGCCCGCGAACGGCGTCCAGCGCTTGACCAGCTTGGGATGGTGGGCGAGCACCTTGAAGATGTTGAAGATGCGGCCGTTCATCGCGTTCTTCTCGACCGACTCGCGGTCCTCGGCCGACAGGGTCGAAAGGTCCCGCATCGGGATACGCTGCTTGCGCTGGATCATCGGTACTCCTCCTAATGCAGCCTAGCATGCTCCGCCGCAGCCTGATCACAACCGCCGCGAGCCTCGCCGCGCCGTCCGCTTTCGCGCAGCGCGGGCAAGAATCGTTCGAGATCGCATCAAGCGAAACCGCGACCCTCGACGGCCGGCACTGGGACGTTCCGATGCCCGGCGGCACGACGATCGATGCGGTGCACCGCTCGGTGCTGCTGCGCTTCCCGGGCGCGGCCGACGAGATCGCCGACCTGCTGCGCGCCGGCCGCGTGCTCGCCCAGGCCGAGCTGGCGCTGCGCTTTAGCGGCACCGAGATCGTGCCCGAGGGCTATCTCTGCCGCGAGGCGCTCGGCCGCAAGATCTGGACCGACGATCCGCCGAGCTGGCACGTCGCGGCCTGGCCGGTGCGTCATGCCTGGAAGGCCGACACGGAGCGCGGGCCGACCTTCAACGCCAGCGTCAACGGCCGGCGCTACTGGACGCGCTATGGCGCAAGCGACGCGCGCGACCGCGCAGCCGCGATCGATCCGCAGGAGCTGTCGCATTACGCGCCCGAGGCGCGCTTCGACATCACCCGGCTGCTGTCGACCGCCGCGATCGAGCGCGAGCCCGGCGCGCGGCTGCGCTGGCTGGAGCAAGGCGGCTTCCTGCTGCGCAAAGTCGAGACCTACGATTCGCGCTATCGCGCGCCGGGCGACGCCTACGAATGGGCGATGCCGACCGGCGGGCACGGGCTTCGCTTCAGCGCGCCGCGCCTGGTGCTGGCGATGCGGCGCACCGGCGGCAGCGTCTCGATCACGCTGCCGCTCGCATTGCGCGCCGACTGGGAACGGAGCCAGGCCGACGGCTCGCGCCCGACCGCGCTGCTGCCGACGGCGGCGGAGGTGGCCGAGCGGGCGACGCGGGCAATGCAGGTGCAGGGGCCACGGCCGGCCTGGGAGGCGGCGCGGCTCGCCGAGCTGATGGCGGCGGCCGGCGATCGGGTCAGCGCCTGGGGCCGGATCCGCAGCGAGGCCGACCACAAGGCCTATCTCGGGCATCTGAAGGACCTGATGTCGATGCCGCCGCGCTACTGGCAGGGCTGGTCGATCCAGGACGATCTGCTGCAGTGGTACGCCTTCCGCGAGCTGTTGCCGGCGCCGGCGCAGGACCATGTCCGCAACTACTGGCGCGCCTGGCTGCAGCCCGACCTGCCGACCGACGCCTTCGTCCATCCGCAGAGCCCCGACGCGATCGACTACTGGCGGCGCAACCAGGACTGGCGCGGCCGCGCCTCGTTCTTCCGCGACGGCTACAACTACGCGGTCAGCACGCAGAACTTCAACCACACCGCTGCGATGGGCGCGCTGCTGGGCGGCGGCATCATCGGCGCGGAGATTGGCGCCGATCGGGCGATCGCCGACGGCCGGCACGGGCTGGAAGCGCTGGTGCTGCGCTTCTGGACGTGTCGATCACCCTGTCCGGCCAGAAGATGATCGCCGACTACGGGCCGACCCCGCTCGACCGGCTGATGGGCCGCATCGTGCTCGACCGCACGATGGAGATGCTGGTCACAGTCTACCATTCGCAAGTGCGGCGCTTCGTGTCCTCCTCCGGCCGCGCCCGCCTTGCCGGCGTGCTGGTCGAGCAGGACGGCATCTACGGCGCGCTGCACACGCTCTCCCGGGAAGGAACGCTGATCCACCTCGACAGCGGCCCTGACGGCAAGGCGCAGGGCCTGCCGGTGTGGGGCTACGACTTCCCGCCGGGCCGGGTCGCCATCCAGACCCTGCAGCAACCCTGGATGCCGGCCTGGGTGGCGGACCTGATCGACGACAAGCCGGTGCCGTTCGAGGAGACAGCGGCGGAGACCACGCGCGGCAACTTCAAGCCGCCGCTGTGGCGGCGCTCCTATCTCGGCCGTTGGCACGGGCTCGCCTCGGCCGATATCCGCGGCGGCACGGTCGACGTGATGGCGCAATGGGTGCGCGCGCCTGCCAAGCCCACGCGCATGGAGGAGATCGGCACGCTCACCCTGCGCTACGCCGCCAACGATCCCGACCTCGCCAACACCCATGAAGGACGCAGCGACGAGGCCGGCCTGCCGATCACCTTCCAGAGCCGCAACCGCGCCATCGTCTTCGCCAAGCCGTGGAGCAACCGCGAGCGCTTCCTGCGCGCCTTTGCCAAAGGCGAGAACGCTACGGTGCAGCAGCTTGCCACGGTGATCGGGCTGTGGAACTTCACCGACCGGAAGGACTGGGAGATCTACGTCGGCGGCCAGCGGATCACCGCCTTCCCGCACCGTTGCACAGCGGGCGACCGCATCGTCATCCGCGACGGCGTGAGCTATCTCGCCGTCCTGCCGATCGCGCCGACCGATCTCGGCCGCGACGCCGAGATCGAGATCGGCCCGGGTCGCGCGGGCAAGGCGCCGCCGACCGACGCGATGATCACACCGGCGCTCACCATCTCGATGTTCAACCTGCGCAAGCCGCAGCCGGTGCCGCTCGCCGCGCTCGACCTCGCGGCGATCACCAGCCGCACTTATGGAGCATTCGTGCTCGAGCTGGGCGATGTCGACCAGCACGGCAGCTTCGAGGCGTTCGCCCGCCATATCGCGGCGAACACGCTGAACGCTACGTGGCAGGCCGACCGCAACCTGCTCGAGGTCGCCTACCGCAGCGGCAACGACCTGATGGAGGTGTCGTTCTCCAGCACGTTCGGCCAGCCGGCGGAGGCTCACTTCGCGGTCACTCCCGGCCAGCAGGACAAGATGATGCCGGTGCGGCGGCTGAACGGGCAATGGCCGTACCTGGCGACCGGCATCGACCGCGACACCACCTGGGCGCAGCAGGGCACGACCGGGCGGCTGGAGAAAAACGGCGCGGTGCTGACCAGCGAACCCGGCCGCAAGGCCTACCTGATCTGCGATCCAAGGAGCGGCGGGGTGATCGCCTACAATCCGCTGCCCGATCCGCAGGCCTGGTCGCTCGCCACGCGCGACGGCGCGCGCTTCACGGCCGACGGCAAGGTCGGCCTGCTGCGGCTCGAGTACCGGCCGTGGTCGGGCGAGGTGCTGATCGATCACCAGAGCGGCGGCGCGCTTGCCAAACGCCTGGCGATCTCCGGCCTCCAGCAGCCACCGCGCGTGATCGTGAACGGTGCCCGGGTTGACGTCGCGGGCAGCGCGCCCGATTTCCAGGTGGCCTTGTCATGACACTCAAGCGCTCCTCCTTCCTTCAGCTCGCCGGCGCGGCGCTGCTCACCCGGCCGGCCTTGGCGCAGACAGGACCCCGCATGCACACCCGCAAGATCCCGGCGACGGGCGAAGCACTTCCCGTGGTCGGCTGCGGCACCTGGCAGACCTTCGATGTCGGCCCCGCGCCCGCCGAGCGCGCGCCGCGCGCCGAGGTGCTCAAGGTGCTGTTCGAGGCGGGCGGCTCGGCGATCGACAGCTCGCCGATGTACGGTCGCGCCGAGGAGGTGGTCGGCGATCTGCTGGCGGCGACCGGCACGCGCGACAAGGCCTTCCTCGCCACCAAGGTGTGGACGCACGGGCGCGCCGAGGGCATCGCGCAGATGGAGCAGTCGTTCAAGCGGCTGCGCACCGACAAGATCGACCTGATGCAGGTCCACAACCTGGTCGACTGGCAGACCCATCTGCCGACGCTCAAGGCGTGGAAGGCCGAAGGGCGCCTCCGGCTG
>VBAF01000520.1:3038-3979 GCA_005884705.1 Alphaproteobacteria bacterium | reverse complement strand
GTCTATTGCATGGCCGAGGACATGACCTTTCTGCCCAAGGCTGAGGTGCTGTCGCTCGAGGAGCTGGAGCGCCTGTGCAGCGCCTTCGTACGGCGCGGCGTCAAGAAGCTGCGCCTGACCGGCGGCGAGCCGCTGGTGCGCAAGAACGTGATGAGCCTGTTCCGCGGACTCGGCCGGCATCTCGACAGCGGCGCGCTCGAGGAGCTGACGCTCACCACCAACGGTAGCCAGCTCGCCAAATACGCTTGCGAGCTCGCCGATATCGGGGTGAAACGGGTGAACGTGTCGATCGACACGCTCGATCCGGACAAGTTCCGCGAGCTCACGCGCTGGGGCGATCTCGCCCAGGTGATGCGCGGGCTCGACGCGGCCCAGGACGCCGGGCTCAAGATCAAGATCAACGCGGTGGCGCTGCGCGGCGTCAACGACATGGAATTCGAGAAGCTGATCCGTTGGAGCCACGGCCGTGGCATGGATCTGGTGCTGATCGAGGTCATGCCGATGGGCGAGATCGGCGACCAGGCGCGGCTCGACCAGTATCTGCCGCTGTCGATGGCGCGGGCCGACATTGCCCGGCATTTCACCCTGACCGAGACCGACTATCGCACCGGCGGGCCGGCGCGCTACTTCCAGGTCGAGGAGACCGGCGGGCGTCTGGGCTTCATCACGCCGCTCACCCACAATTTCTGCGAAAGCTGCAACCGAGTGCGGCTGACCTGCACCGGCACGCTGTATATGTGCCTGGGCCAGGAGGACGCCGCCGACCTGCGGGCACCGCTGCGCGCCTCGGACAGCGACGAGCTGCTCGACGGCGCCATCACCGAGGCGATCGCCCGCAAGCCCAAGGGCCACGACTTCATCATTGACCGCCGCCACACCGCGCCCGCCGTGCGCCGCCATATGAGCGTGACGGGCGGCTGAGCCTCACACCTCGGTTGGCT
>VBAF01000520.1:0-2986 GCA_005884705.1 Alphaproteobacteria bacterium | reverse complement strand
ACATCGGGCTGCTGGACGAACAGGAAGTAGCCCAACAAGGCGTTCCACAGCAACGACAGGAAACCGATCGGCTGCAGAAGCGTGATGTCGGCCAGCTGATAGCCGTTCTGCTGGCAGATATGGCCCAACGTGCCGCAGAGGCCGGCCGCGATGAACCACAGCAGATCGCTCGGCGCCGGCGTCTGCCAGAAATAGAGCGCTACCGGGAAAGCGAAGACCAAGATCGTCAGGTGCTGCCAGATCACGATCTTGTTGGCCGTCTCGGTGCGCGCCAGCGCCTTGGAGATCAGATTCGAGGTGGAGAAGATCGGCGTCGAGATCAGGATGCAGATGGCGCCGATGCCGAGATCGCCGACACCTGGCCGGATGATGATCATGGCGCCGGCAAATCCCACCAGCACCGCCATCCAGCGCCGCATGCGCACCTTCTCGCCGAGGAACAACGCGGCGCCAATGGTGACGAAGATCGGCCCGGTGAAGCCGAGCGCGGTGATGCTGGCCAAGGTCGTCAGCGGCAACCCGACGAACCACAGGAACATGCCGCAGGCATGGATGGCGCCGCGGAACAGATGAAGCGGCAAGCGGTTCGTGCTCATGGCGCGGTGGAGGCCGAGCTTCATGACGATCGGAACCAGCATCAGCGTTCCGAAGAAATAGCGCATGAACGCCATGACATAGGGATTGAGATGCTGCGACGGGATCAGCGTGAAGACGTTGAGCAGCGCGAACAGCATGCCCGACAGCCCGACCCAGAGAATGCCGCGCATGTTGGGCGGCAGTGCTTGCCAGCGAACGACGAGAACGGTCACGCGGCGACTATGTCACGGCGACTGCAACAGCGCCCAGCGTCCCGGCATGAGATTTTCGAGAAGCGGCCTCTAGGCTTCGCCCGGCGCCAGGCTCTCGAGGATCGGCGGCGCCGACGGCTGCACATCCTCGCCGCGCAGATGGGCGACCCGCACCACCATGTCCTCGATGTAGGGATCGTGGATGCCGAGCGCGCGGGCATGGGCGGCGGTGTTGGCGAGATAGTCGCGGCAGGCACCGCGGCGGCCCTCGGCGAAGGCGATGTGATGCGCCTGCTTCTCGACCGGCAAGTTGCCGCAATACTGGCAATGGTCGGTGTCGACCTCGAAGGTCACCGCTGTCACGGTGCGGCCGTCGCGCAGGGTCGCCGTCACCCATTGCGGCTTGTAGAATCCGGCCAGCATCTCGCGGTTCCACAGGATGGCGAGCTCGCTCTTCACCTGGTCCGGCGCCAGGCGATAGGCGATACCCTCGCAGGCCCCGCCGCGCTCGAGCGCCAACATCAGCCCAGGAAGCTCCGGCGTGCCGCGGCCGAGCGGCGTCCAGAAGCAGAAGGAGCGATGCCAGCCCTTCACCAGGCAGGTCGAGGACTCGGCGAATTCGAGCGCCGGGTTCCACATCAGCGAGCCGTAGGCGAACACCCAGGCCTCGTCGCCGGGCGCATAGCGTGTCATCGCCTGGCGCAGGCTCGCCGCGCGCTGCTCGGCGCTCAGGAAGAAGTCGTATCCGGCCTTGCGGGCGTCTTGGACGATCTGCTCGATCCGCTCGGCCGTCAGCTCTTCACGCTTCAGCAACGCTCGACCCCGCTCAGCTGCCGTAGACGATGGACATGGTCTCGGCCACGCAGGCCGGCTTTTCCTGACCCTCGATCTCGATGGTCATCTCGTTGGTCAGGCGCACGCCGCCACCCTTCATCGCCTCGGCGGCCAGCAGCTTGGCGCGGGCCCGCACCCGCGAGCCGGCCGGCACCGGGCTGGTGAAGCGGACCTTGTTACAGCCGTAGTTGATGCCGTTGCGCACGTTGTTGATGTGCGAGATCTGATGGTTGAGCATCGGGATCAGCGACAAGGTCAAAAATCCATGGGCGATCGTCTTGCCGCCCGGCATGTCCTTCTTGGCGCGTTCGACGTCGACGTGGATCCATTGATGATCGCCAGTCGCCTCGGCGAACTGGTCGATCCGTTCCTGGCTGATCATCACCCAATCGCTGACGCCGATCTCCTGCCCCACAAATTTGTGCATTTCATTGGGGTGGGCGAACTCGCGCTTGGCCATTCCTTACCTCTGAAAGTTTCTTCCGCAAGCGTGCAATGATAGCACAAACACCGGCGGCGTCCGCCAGTTTCACAACCCGTCTAGTCTTTCGCGTCGCGTTTGTATCGTCACCGCCTTTTGCCCATCATGCGAGTCACAAAAATGCACAGGAGGACGCACGATGGCTTACGAGACGGTCCTGTATGACATCGCGGACCGCGTCTGCACCATCACGCTCAATCGACCCGAGAAGCTCAATGCCTGGACGCGGCAGATGCATGTCGACCTCCGGGAGGCAATGCAAAAAGCTGGTGGCGACGAAAGCGTCCGGGCGATCATCCTGACCGGAGCCGGCCGCGGCTTCTGCGCCGGCGCCGACATGGGCGGCTTGCAGGCGATTGGCAGCGGCAGCTCGGCCGATCGCAGCACGACTGCTCATACGGACCTGCCGGGCGGCAGCACCCTGCCCGAGTTCCGCCTGAACTATTCCTATATCAACGGGCCGGCGGCGGGGCTGGGCTTCGTCATTCCGCTTTATGCCGACCTGCGCTTCGCCGCCGAATCGGCGGTGTTCACGTCAGCCTTCGCCCAGCGCGGCCTGATCGCCGAGCATGGCGTGAGCTGGCTGCTGCCGCGGCTGATCGGCCTGCCGGCGGCGCTCGACCTGTTGTGCTCCGCCCGCAAGTTCCGCGCGCCCGAGGCGCTGTCGCTCGGCTTGGTGAGCCGGGTCATCCCCGACGACAAGCTCCTGGCCGAGGCGCGAGCCTATGCCCGGCTGCTCGCGGACACCGTCTCGCCGCGCTCGGTCGCGGTGATGAAGCGGCAGATCTGGGAGGCCGAGTTCCAGACCCTCTCGGAAGCGACGGTCCAGGCCAACCACGAGATGGAACTCTCGTTCCGCACCGCCGACTTCAAGGAGGGCGTC
>VBAF01000519.1:5112-8140 GCA_005884705.1 Alphaproteobacteria bacterium | reverse complement strand
TTCGTGCTCTCCGGCTCCAATACGCCGACGCCAGCCTCCGGCGCTGCGAGCATGACGGGCGCGGTGGAAACCAATCAGGGCGTGGCCGGCGCGAGAGTCTCCAAGTCGATCGCCAATTGGTGGGTCGTCGGCGTCAACCCGGCCGCCAACAGCATCACGCTGGTCAATCCCGGTGGCGGCGAAGTGCGGACCTATGACGTGACCTCGGAAATGGGCCGTCAGCAGCTGCCGCGGGTAAAGCCCGGTGACGGCCTGACGATGATTGATAGCCGAGTGGCAGTGGCCTCGATAACGCCGAAGTCATAACCTTCGCGGCAAAAGCAGCGCTTCAGGATCCGTGGCAGCCCGGGTGCGAGCTGCGGCTGCCACGGAGCTGCGCTCAGCGGCGTGCGAGCGCTCGTCCAAGCGAAAGGCCCCGCCTTCCCAGCCGGCTTTTCGTTTGACCGAGTGGATCGTCGTCCGTTGGACATGCGCATCGCCGCAGGCTGCTAAGTGCTGGCGTCCCCTACGGGATTCGAACCCGTGTCGCCGCCGTGAAAGGGCGGTGTCCTAGGCCTCTAGACGAAGGGGACCAGTGCGCGAGCCGCCGGGTGTAATGGGCCCGGCGGCCAAAATCAAGGCGGGCTCACGACAGCACCGACCCTGCGGCGGCAGCGGCGTCGTCGATCTGCAGGCGCACCGACTGTCGGCCGTTGTAGCGGTCGAGCCGCAGGGCGCCTGCGACATGCAGGATCGGCTTGGCGCGATCCAGCAGCGCCGGGCCAAGCTCGCTCTGGTTGGCGCGGAAGGCGATCGCCTCGATCCGGCCGCGCTGATGGCCGACCAGGGTGCAGCGGACATGGCCTTCGCCGACCGGCTGGGCGTAGTCGACACGCACGCCGGTGAGCGCGAAGCGCGGCAGCGCGTTGCCGGCGCCGAACGGGCCGGCGCGCTCGATCATGTCGACCAGCTCCTGCGTCGCCGCGCCCGGCGCCAGCGCCGCGTCGATGCCGAGCTCGCGCACCGCCGGCGCCTCGCCGAGCTGCGGCGCGAGGCGGTCGTCGAGGAACCTGGCAAGATGAGGAAGCTGCTCGCGCGCCACGGTGAGGCCGGCCGCCATGGCGTGGCCGCCGCCGTTGACCAGCAGGCCCGACTGGCGGGCGGCGAGCACGGCGGCGCCGAGATCGACGCCGCGGACCGAGCGGCCCGAGCCCTTGCCGACCTCGCCGTCCATGCCGATCACGAAGGCCGGCCGGCCGTAGCGCTCGACCAGCCGGCTGGCGACGATGCCGATCACACCGACGTGCCAGCCCTCGCTCTCGACAATCAACGCCGCGGGCAGGCCCTTGCGGTCCGGACCATACAGGCCCTCGATGCGGGCGACCGCCTGGTCGAGCACCTCGCGTTCGATGGCGCGGCGCTCGGAATTGAATTCGTCGAGGCGCAGCGCCAGCGCGCTCACCTCGTGCGGATCGTCGCTCGACAGCAGGCGGGCGCCGAGATCGGCCTGGCCGACGCGGCCGCCGGCATTGACCCGGGGACCCAGCATGAAGCCCAGGTGATAGGCGCCGGGCGGCTCGCGCAGGCGGGCGACGTCGGCCAGCGCGACGAGGCCAGGATTGCCGCGCTGCTTCATGACCAGCAGCCCGTGGCGCACCAGGGCGCGATTGACGCCGGTGAGCGGCAC
Organism: Alphaproteobacteria bacterium; assembly: GCA_005884705.1. Classification (GTDB taxonomy): domain Bacteria; phylum Pseudomonadota; class Alphaproteobacteria; order Reyranellales; family Reyranellaceae; genus Reyranella. Next base: position 6,474 of record VBAF01000519.1, on the reverse strand, counting down.
CACGTCGGCGACGGTGCCGAGCGCCACGAGATCGAGCCACTGGCGCAGGTCCGGCTCGGGCCGCGCTCCTCGTGTACCGGGCGAGCCATACCAGCCGGCGTCGCGAAGCGCGCGATTGACGCCGACGCAGAGCAGGAAGGCGACGCCGACCGCCGCGAGCTGCTTGTGCGGGCTCGCATCGTCGATGCGGTTGGGGTCGACGACGGCGAGCGCCTGGGGCAGCACCATCTCGGCCTGGTGATGATCGATCACGATGACGTCGAGGCCGGCCTTGGCAGCCTCGGCCAACGGCTCGTAGGCGGTCACCCCGCAATCGACGGTGACGACGACGGCCGCGCCTTCCGCCTTGAGCTTGAGCAGCGCCGGCGCATTGGGTCCGTAGCCCTCCTTGCGGCGGTCGGGAATGTAGACGCCGATACTGCCGCCGGCGGCGCGGAAGAAGCGCAGCAGCAGCGCCGACGAGGTGGCGCCATCGACGTCGTAATCGCCGAACACGACGATCTGCTCGCCCTGCTGCACCGCGCGCACCAGCCGGGCGATCGCTGCGTCCATGTCCTTGAGATGCGACGGATCGGGCAGGAACTTGCGCAAGGTCGGCTCGAGGAAGTCGGGCACGTCCTCGAGGTCGACATCGCGCGCCGCCAGCAGGCGGCAGATCGCGTCGGGCAGACCGTGGCGCTGCGCCATGGCAAGGGCGATCCGTTCGTCGCCCAGCCGCTCGGCCCAGCGCCGCCCGGTCAGCGAGCGTTCGATGCCGAGGAAGGCGGCCCGCTGGTGGCGCGTTTCGGAAGACATGCGCCTCTATAGCCCAAACGCCTTGGGGAGCGTTTCAGGCCGACAGCAGGCGACGCCACGGCTTCCAGTAGTAGAGCTTCCAGCCCTCGGTGACGCCGCGGTAATCGCCCCTCGGCACGTCGAGCTGCAGCAGGTCGATGCGGCCCCGGCTGCGGCCCGCCGCGCGGAAGCTCAGGATCAGGACGGAATCGGGATCGTCCTTGGCAAAATTCACCGAGCGCCAGAACTGCACGATCAGGTGCGGCTTCTCGACGGCCAGCATGCGGCCGCTCAGCGAGCCGCCGAACGCGCGAAAGGCGGCGCCCGGCCTGGCCGATATCTTGACCGGGCTGCCGGTGATGGCGGCATGCCGGCGCGGGTCGAGATACATCGCGAACAGCCGGTCCGCCGCCGCCGGCAGGACGACCGACTGGCGAATGATGCCGCGCTTCACCAGCGCCATTCGAACGGCCAGATGCGGACCACCGCGACGTTGAGCCGGCGCACGCCGGCGCCGCCGAACTGCAGGGTGAGTGGCTCGCCCTGGACCTCGACATCGACGCTGCGGCGCACGCCGTGGCACTCCCT
>VBAF01000519.1:0-4950 GCA_005884705.1 Alphaproteobacteria bacterium | reverse complement strand
CACGTCGGCGCTCGGCCGCAGCTCGACCCCGAACACGCCTTCCTTGGGCAGCGACTGGCTGGTCTGCACGACCGGCAACGGCTCGTCGAACAGGTCGATGGTGCGGCCGATCGACCAGGAGAAATTGCGGCAATTATCGCCCTGCGCCGCGGCCTCTGCCGCGGCGAGGAGGGGAAGGAGACCGGCGATCAGCCCGGCTAACCGCATGCCCCCATCATGATCAGGCCCAGCTCGGCAGGCCAGCCCCTATCGACGACTTGTGATAAGTCTTTGCCCACATGGCGCGCCGGCTGTTCAAGGTCCGCTTCGAGCTGGACCCCTCCGACTGCCACGGGACTGGGAGCGAGCTGCTTTGGGCGGCGCCGGCCGCCGACCCCGGAACGTTCGAGCTCCAGAATTCGCCCTTCCATGCCACGGGGGTGAGCTACCTCGACATTGTTGCCGCGCGGCCAGCGGAAGACTCCTCGACGTTCGTGTTGGCGGCAGCTTAAAGAGATGGGCTGCTCCCATGAAAGCGCGCAGATGGGCACCAGCGTCGGCGCGCACACGCTTTATTCCGTCGACGTGCCGCCAACCGCCGATCATGCGAAAGTCTACGATGTGCTGACCGCCGGCGAGCTGGACGGAACCTGGCGCTTCCAAACCGCTTGCGACGCGCGGACTACGCCCAGCTCGGCAGGCCAGTCTTTATCGAGAAATTGTGATGTGCGGAAATCCACCGCACCGTGCCGGTCTTCGATCGCATGACGATGGAATGGGTCTCGGCGCCGTTGCCGAAGCGGCGCACCCCCTTCAGCATCGAGCCCGAGGTGACGCCGGTGGCGGCGAACATCACGTCGCCCTTGGCCATGTCGAGCATCGAATACTTGCGGTTGAGGTCGGTGATGCCCCACTTGCGGGCGCGGCCCCGCTCGTCGTCGTTGCGGAACAGCAGTCGGCCCTGCATCTGGCCGCCGATCGCGCGCAGCGCCGCCGCCGCCAGCACGCCCTCCGGCGCGCCGCCCGAGCCCATGTAGATGTCGATGCCCGAATCGCCGGTCGAGGTGGCGATCACGCCGGAGACGTCGCCGTCGCCGATCAGCATGATGCGGGCGCCCGCCTCGCGCACCTTGGCGATCAGCTCGGCATGGCGCGGCCGGTCGAGGATGCAGACCACGAGATCCGACATCTCGACCTTCTTGGCCTTGGAGAGATCGCGCAGGTTGTCGCCCGGCTTCTTGTCGAGATCGACCACGCCGTCGGGCAGGCCGCCGCCGACCGCGATCTTGTCCATGTAGACGTCGGGCGCGTTGAGGAAATTGCCGTCCTCCGCCATCGCCAGCACGGCGAGGCCGTTGGGCAGGCCCTTGGCGGTGATGGTCGTGCCCTCGAGCGGATCGAGCGCGATGTCGATCTTGGGGCCGCCCGAGCCGACCTTCTCGCCGATATAGAGCATCGGCGCCTCGTCGCGCTCGCCCTCGCCGATAACAACAGTTCCGTCGATCGACAACGTGTTGAGCGCGCTGCGCATCGCATCGACCGCCGCCTGGTCGGCCTTCTTCTCGTCGCCGCGGCCCATCAGCTTGGAGGCGGCCAGCGCCGCGGCCTCGGTCACGCGCACCGCCTCGAGGGCGAGATTGCGGTCCATCTTGCCAACATCGGCCATCGTTTCCTCCATCGGCGCTTCGAGGCGCCTTCTCCTTAAAATGATTCGATGCGGATCAGGCAGGGCTCCTCGGCCACCGCCTTGAGCTTCGCGATGCGCGCCAGCGCGCGCTGCATGCGCGCCTCCTCCGTGGTGTGCGTGGTCAGCACCACCGGCACCTCGCCCGCCGGCGACCGGCCGCGCTGCAGCATCGACTCGAGCGAAATGCGCTCCTCGGCAAGCGCCCGGGAGACGGCGGCGATCACGCCGGGACGGTCCTGCACCATCAGTCGGATGTAGTAGGCGCCGACATGGCGCGCCATCGGCGCGGCCTTCTTGTCGGCGAGCTTGGCGGCCGGCACCACGAAGGCCGGCATGTTGCGCCCGCGCGCCACGTCGATCAGGTCGGCCACCACGGCCGAAGCCGTCGGCCCCTGCCCCGCGCCGCGCCCCTGGAACATCGTCTTGCCGACGAAATCGCCTTCGATCGCCACCGCATTGAACACACCTTCGATGTGCGCGATCGGCGCTTCAAGCGGCACCAGGCAGGGATGCACCCTTTGCTCGATTCCGTACGGAGTCTCGCGTGCCAGCCCCAGGAGCTTGATGCGGAAGTTCAGCTCTTCCGCGAAACCGATATCCATCGAGGTGACGCGGCGGATGCCTTCGACATGGATGCCGGGGAAATTCACCCTGGCGCCGAACGCGGCGCCGGTCAGCACCGCAAGCTTGTGCGCGGCATCGATGCCGTCGACGTCGAACGATGGATCGGCTTCGGCATAGCCCGCGGCCTGCGCCTCGGCGAGCACGACGTCGAAGTCGCGGCCGGTCTCGCGCATCGTGGTCAGGATGTAATTGCAGGTGCCGTTGAGGATGCCGTAGAGCCGCGCCACCCGGTTGCCGACCAGGCCCTCGCGCAGCGCCTTGATGATCGGGATGCCGCCGGCGACCGCCGCCTCGAAGGCGAGAATGGCGCCGCGCTTCTCGGCGAGCGCCGCGAGCTCGGCGCCGTGCATCGCTAGCAGCGCCTTGTTGGCGGTGACGACATGCTTGCCGGCGCGCAATGCCCGCTCGGCGAGGCGCTTGGCGACGCCGCCCGAGCCGCCGATCAATTACCACCACGTCGATGTCGGGTGCCGTGGCGAGCGCCAGCGGATCCTTCTCCCAGCGCACGCCGCCAAGATCGATGTCGCGCTTTTTCGTCCTGGAGCGGGCGCTCACGGCGACCAGCTTGAGGCGCCGGCCGCCGCGCAGCGACAGCAGGCGGTCGTGCTCGGCGAGGAGCTTGACCACGCCCGCGCCAACGGTGCCGAGGCCGGCGATGCCGATCTTCAGAGGTCCTGTCATGGGGATACGGTCAGGCGCGCGCTTTGAGCGGCGTGATGTTGTCGCCGACCCCGCGCAGGTAGAGATCGATCGCGCGCGACGGGTCGGCCATCACCTGCCGGATGTTGCGGATGGCCTGGCGGATGCGGTGCTTGTTCTCGACCATGGCGATGCGGACATGGCCGTCGCCATGCTCGCCGAAGCCGATGCCGGGCGACACCGCGACGTTGGCCTGGGTCAGCAGCACCTTGGAGAAGGCAAGCGAGCCCAACTCCTCGAAGGCCTTGGGGACCGGCGCCCAGGCGAACATCGAGGCGGCCGGCGCCGGGATGGCCCAGCCCGCCGCGGCGAGCCCCTCGATCAGCACGTCGCGCCGCTCCTGGTAGGTCGCGCGCGCCTCGGCGATGCAGTCCTGCGGCCCGTTCAGCGCTGCGGTCGCGGCGACCTGGATCGGCGTGAAGGCGCCGTAGTCGAGGTACGACTTGATGCGGGTGAGCGCGCTGATCAGCGTCCGGTTGCCGGCGGCGAAGCCGATGCGCCAGCCGGCCATCGAGTAGGTCTTGCTCATCGAGGTGAACTCGACGGCGATGTCGCGCGCCCCCGGGACCTGCAGGACCGACGGCGGCGGCGCGCCGTCGAAGTAGATCTCGGCATAGGCGAGATCGCTCAGGATCCAGATGCCCTGGCGTTTGCAGAAGTCGACGATCGCGGCATAGAAATCGAGGTCGACGACCTGCGCCGTCGGGTTGGACGGATAGTTCAGCACCAGCGCGATCGGCTTGGGCACGGCATAGCGCACGGCACGCTCGAGCGCCGGCAGGAACTCGGCCAGCGAGGTCGAGCCCGGTACCGGGATGTGGCGCACCGACCCGCCGGCGATGATGAAGCCGTAGGGATGGATCGGATAGCTCGGGTTGGGCACCAGCACGATGTCGCCCGGCGAGGTGATCGCCTGGGCGAGATTGGCCAGCCCCTCCTTCGAGCCCAGGGTCACGATGATCTCTGATTCGGGGTCGAGCTCGACGTTGAAGCGGCGCGCGTAATAGGCCGCCTGCGCCTTGCGCAGCCCGGGAATGCCGCGCGACGACGAATAGCCGTGCGCCCGCGGATTGCCGGCGGCCTCGGCGAGCTTGGCGACGATGTGCGGCGCAGTCGGCAGGTCGGGATTGCCCATGCCGAGATCGATCACGTCCTGGCCCGCGCCACGGGCGCGCGCCTTCATCGCGTTCACTTCGGCGAAGACGTAGGGCGGCAGGCGCTTCAGCCGATGGAATTCTGAGTCGTCCATGGTCTGGTTCTTATTGCTTGGTATCGGTAGGAGGAGCCGGCTGGCCCGGCGGGGGCGCCAGCGGTGCGGTCGAAACAGGCGCAGGCGGTGCGGCCGGAGTCGCGGCTCGTGGCGGCGCGGCATTGGCCGCCGGCGCGGGCGGCGCCCCATCTGGCGGAGCATTGGCTGGCGGAGCGCCGGCGGGCTTCTTGTCGCCGTCCTGGGCCTTCTTGAGCGCCGCCTCGCGCTCGCGGCGAGCACGGTCCTCGCGGGCCTTTGCATCGCGCTCGGCAGATTCCTTGTTGGTGGCTTCGATCTGGGCCTTCTGGCCGCCCTTGCCGGCGACGATCGAGCCGATCCGCGGCGCGCCGCGGCTCTCGTCGACCGGCGCGACCGAAGCGTCGTACTGGCCGCCGCGCGAGGCGGGCAACGAGTTGGTGACGGTCACCTGACGCTCTGCGCCGGGCCGGGCCTTTTCGCTGCTGGTCGGCGAGCCGCTGCCCCAGCCCAGCCAGTCGCACCCCCCGAGCAGGACGAGGAGAACCCCCACCCCGATAAACCTATGCATCGTCACCTTCGCCGTTTGACCCGTCAGGTATTGCAGCCTACCTAGAAGGCTACAAGGTATTGTTTCGGACGCTCAAAATACCGCAAGAAATGGCGCAAAGCCACTGATTTCACAGGGGAAACGCATGACGGAGTCGCCTGCCCCGGAGGTCATCCCCGGCTTCTC
>VBAF01000049.1 GCA_005884705.1 Alphaproteobacteria bacterium | reverse complement strand
CGCGGTCTTCAACGAGCAGCACGTCAGCCTGCTGCGCATTGCGGCCGAGCTGCCCAATGTCGACCGCATCTTCGTGAACAAGTTCATCAAGCAGCGGCTGTGCGAGACGGCCGGCGGCAACCGCGCCTGGCTGAACAAGCTGGTGGTCTGGGCCGGCCACGACGAGCATTTCCACGTCCGCCTGCACTGCCCGCCCGGCAACCCACAATGCCAGCCGCAGGCCGGCTACTACAGCGACGACGGCTGCGGCGAGCCGCTGCAGCTCTGGTTCACCCACCCGCCGGTCAAGCTGCCGCCGCCCGGCACGGTGCTGCCGCCCTACCGGCCGAAGCTGCCGGCCGCCTGCGCCGCGGTGCTGAACGCGCCCTAGAGATCGATGTCGACGATCACGGGCACGTGGTCGCTGAGCCCCGCGCCGCACCACGCCTCGAAGGTGCCGATGTCGACCTTCGCCCGGCCGATCCACGGCGACGGCAGGAAGACATAGTCGATGTGATAGGTCGGGCCATCCTTGGTGCGGTCGCGCCAATAGAGCGTCGGCTCGCTTTCCTGACCATGCGGCTCGCCGCGCACGGCGTGGTAGGCGCTCTGCAGCCCGAACGTCTCGTCGAGGATACGGACCTTGGTCGAATGGTTGATCCGCCAGCCGGGCTTGTCCCAGATGGTGTTGCTGTTGAGGTCGCCCGCGATCACGGCGGACCGGTTGCCCAGGAAGGGCCTGTATCGGGTCAGCGCCCGGCGCAGCGGCCCGAGCTGATGCTTGCGCATGACGCCGCCGCTCGCATTCTGCGCCCAGACCGCCAGCAGGTTGAACGGAGTCGCGCCCGCGACATGGACCGGCGCAATGTAGCGCAGCGACGGGTGATAGTGCTCGCAGAGCCGCACGGCGTAGCCGTTGAAGGCGAAGACCGCGAGCCCCTTGTGCGGATTGCGGCCGATCCACACCGGCTCGCTCTCGAGCCAGCCGGCACCGCGGGCCCGGAGCCGCGCCGGCTCGGCACATTCGCTGATCACCGCGATGTCGGGCTTCAAGGCCAGCAAGCCCTCGGCCTTGCGGTCGAACGCCATGTTGCAATTCCAGGCGACCAACCTCACGTCCCCGGCCTCACTCGCCTTGCCCGAGCAGGGTTCCCGCGCGGCGCGACAGCCGGAAGAACCACTGGAAGATCTGGAAGCCGATCACGAGGTAGACGACCGACAGCGCGAGCGCGACGCCGAGGCTGTGCCAGTGCACCGTCTTCTCCAGCATGATCGCGCGCATGCCTTCGAAGACGTAGGCCGGCGGCAAGCCGTAGGAGATGACCTGCAGCCACTTGGGCAGGACGCTCACCGGATAATAGACGCCGCTCACCGGCATCAGGATGAAGACGGCGGCCCAGGCGAAGCTCTCGGCGCTCTGGCCGACCCGCATGATCATGCCGGACATGGCGAGCCCGATCGACCACGAGAACATCTGCAGGATGAAGAAGAACGCCACCAGCGGCAGGCCGAGCGTGTAGATGTTGTAGCCGAAGAACGCCCAGGCCAGCAGCGACACCGGGATCAGGCCGAGCAAGGTGCGCAGGAGGGCGGCGATGATGATGCCGGTCGCCATCTCCCACGAGCGGATCGGGCTCACGAACAGATGGCCCAAATTGCGCGACCACATCTCCTCGAGGAAGGCGATCGACAGCGAGAGATTGCCGCGTACCACCACCTCCCACAGCAGCAGGCCGGACAGCAGGATGCCCGCCGCCTGGGCCACGAACGAGGCCTGCGGCAGCAGGTACTGGGTCATGAAGCCCCACATCACCATCTGCACGGCCGGCCAGTAGATCGAATCGACCAGACGCATCACCGAACTGCGCCAGATGTTGATGTGGCGCAGCACGAGAGCCCAGATGCGATTGGCGGAGTCCACGAGGGGGCCGCTCATTGCGCCGCATCCTTCTTGAGGGCATCGGGCCCGCGACCCCGGCCGCGCGCCATGTCGAGGAAGACCTCCTCCATGTCCTCGCGGCCGAAGCGCTCGATCAGCTCGCGCGGGCTGCCGCGATCGAAGACTCGGCCGGCCTGCAGCAGGATCACGTCGTCGCACAACCGCTCGACCTCGCCCATGTTGTGCGAAGCGAGCATGATCGTGGCCTGGGTCTCGGCCTGGTAGTCCTTGAGATAGCCGCGCACCCAGTCGGCGGTGTCGGGATCGAGCGAGGCAGTCGGCTCGTCGAGCNNNNTTGGCGAGCGCCACGCGCGTCTTCTGGCCGGCCGACAGCTTGCCGGCCTGGCGCTCGAGGAACGGCGCGATCTGCATGTGGTTGGCGATCTCCTCGACCCGCGCCTCAAGGTTCTTGACGCCGTACAGCCGGCCGTAGAAGGCAAGATTCTGGCGCACCGTCAGGCGATGCGGCAGGTCGACATAAGGCGAGGAGAAGTTCATCCGCGGCAAGGCGGCGTAGCGCCGGCGCTTCATGTCGATGCCGAGCACGAAGATCTCGCCGGCGGTCGGCTCGAGCAGGCCGAGCAGCATCGCGATGGTCGTGGTCTTGCCGGCACCGTTGCCGCCCAGCAGGCCGAGCACGGCGCCCGGCCGGGCGGCGAAGCTCAGATCGTCGAGCGCGACGATCTCGCCGTAGAGCTTGCGCAGATGCCGAACCTCGATGGAGGGGGCTTCAATGGAGGAGAGCGGGTCCATCGCCGCATCATAGCGCCTTGATCGCCGCTTCGATGCGATCGAGGCCCTTGCTCAGTCGCTCTGCACCGGAGGCAAAGCAGAGGCGGATATTGCCCTGCCCGCCCGCGGCGAAGGCTTCGCCCGGCGCGAGGCCGACCTTGTAGTCCTTCGCCAGCTTCTTGCAGAACGCCATGGTGTCGTCGACACCGTCGACCGAAAAGAAGTTGTAGAAGGCCGCCTGCGGCCGCGCGATCGTGACCCGGGGATTGGCCGACAGGCGCTGGAAGACGAGCTCGCGCCCGGCGCGGCAGCGCTCGACCATATGGGCGATGAAATCCTCGCCCTTCTCGACCGCCGCGATGGCGCCGCGCTGCAGGAAGGCCGGGATGCCCGAGGTGTTGATCTGCACCAGCTTGGCCATCTGCTCGCCGAGCGACGCCGGATGGGTCAGCCAGCCGATCCGCCAGCCGGTCATCGCCCACGGCTTGGAGAAGCTGTTGAGCACCAGCAGCGCATCGTCAGGGCCGGCGTGGTCGAGGAAGGACGGCGCCACCGGACGATCGTAGATCAGGCGGGCATAGACCTCGTCGGCCATGATCCACAGGCCGCGCGGACGGGCGTAGTCGAGCAGCAAGCGCTGCTGCTCGGAGGTCATCGTCCAGCCGGTCGGATTGCCCGGCGAGTTGACGAAGATCGCGCGGGTCCGCTCGTCGACGGCGTCGAACACCTTCTGGAGGTCGAGCGAGAAGACGCCGTCGCGGCTGCGGTCGAGCGCCACGTACCTGGGCTCGCCGCGCACCAGCTTGGTCGCCGAGCTGATGTTGGGCCAGATCGGCGAGACGATGACGATGTTGTCGCCCGGATCGAGCAGCAGCTGGCAGCACAGCAGGATCGCCTGCATGCCGCCGGTCGTCACCGTGATGCGCTCGGGCCCGCACTGGATGCCGTACAGCCGCTCGGTATAGGCCGCGAGGGCAGCGCGCAGCTCGGGCAGGCCGCGCTGCCAGGTGTAGAACGTCTCGCCCGCGGCCAGGCCCTTGGCCGCCGCCTCGCGCACGAAGTCGGGTGTCACCAGGTCGCCTTCGCCGAACCACAGCGGAACGACGTCGCGATCGCCGAACACCGTCATCGCGACTTCCGAGATGCCGGTCTCCTGAAGATCCTGCGCGATGGCGCGGCTGAGCGATGCCCCCTGGGGCGGCATGAATCGGTCGGGCTGCATGGCTTGCACCTAGCGTATCGGCCGGCGTTTCGCCACCCGCCGGCGCCGGACTATTGTTGGCGCCGAGCCCAAGCCTGGCTTATCGTTTTGGGCGTCCCGCTGGAGATCACCGATGAAGCACGTTCTCCCCGCCCTGCCGGTCGCCCTGCTCGCCGCCGGCTGCGTCCACACCGCCTCGCTCGACCAGATCCACGCCGGCATGGATCGCAGCCAGGTTGCGGCGCTGATGGGCTCGCCCGAGACGACCAACAACACCGCCGGCCACGAATGCGCGACCTACACCGTGACCAAGGATTTCTGGAGCCGCGTGCCGTGGAGCATGACCGATCGCTACTATGTCTGCTTCACCGACGGCAAGGTCGACACGTTCGGCAAGGCCGAGCAGACCTCCGGCTGATCCGCGGCCGAAGGGGGAAGCATGGACAAGAGACTGGCCGCCGGTACGCTGCTGCTGGCGCTCCTGGCCACGCCGGCCGGGAGCCAGAGCTATGAGCAGCAGTTCGAGCTCTGCTCCAAGGGCAGCACGCCCGAACAGAAGATCGGGGGCTGCAGCGCGGTGATCGCCGCCAACCGGGAGAGCCCGGACGCGCTGGCCAAGATCTACTTCACGCGCGGCCTGATGCAGCGCCGGCTGGGGCAGAACGAAGCGGCGCTGAAGGACTACAACCAGTCGCTGCGGCTCGCGCCGACGTCGGACGTCTACAACTCGCGCTGCTACCTGTTCGCCATCACCAGCCGCCTGCAGGACGCGCTCAAGGACTGCAACGAGGCGCTGCGGCTCAATCCGCGCAACCAGTACGCCTACGACAGCCGCGGCTTGGCCTACCTCAAGCTCGGCATGGTCGATGCCGCGATCGCCGACTACGACGCAGCGCTGGGCATCGAGCCCGGCCGGCCCTACTCGATGGCAGGCCGCGGCTTCGCCCGCCGGCGCAAGGGCGACTCGGCCGGCGGCGAGGCCGATCTCGCGGCCGCGCGCGCCCAGGTTCCGGGGATCGTCGAGGAGTTCGCCGGTTACGGCGTGAAATAGGCGCTAGAGCATATTCCGTCCGGCTGGAATCAGCCGGACAGAATATGCCCTGTGTAACCAGTATCACCAGTGCGCGCGTTTCCGATCAGTTGGAAGCGCGAGCGCTTCCAACTGATCGGAAACCGCTCTAGAAAGCTGCCTTGCCCTTGTGCTCGGCCTGCGCCGGAACGGCGGCGCAGGAGCTGCGCGCCACGCCGATCGCCACGACGCGGCTGTCGTTGCTGAAGCAGCCGTTCTTCCAGGTGCCGGAGAAGCTTTCGCCGAGCAGGGTCGCCGTGCCGAAGCCGTTCGGCACGTCGTTGACGTAGTGGCCCTCGAAACTCGCCTCGGAAGTCCAGACATAGCGGCCGAAGCCTTCGCGCCTGCCGTTGCGGAAGGTGCCCTCGAAGCGGTCGATCGGCTGGCCGTGCTCGAACCATTGCACGACGCCGCGGCCGTCCTTCTTGCCGCCCGGGCAGGTGCCGTTCCACACGCCGCGATCCTTGGGGTCGGGATGCCAGTCCCACATGCGGCAGCCGGCCTGGGTATCGAGCAGCCAGTCGCCTTCCTCGCAGGGCTGGACCCAGCTGATCTGCAGCGAGTCGGGTTCGTCGGATAGGCAGTCGGGCTGCATCGTCGCCGAAGCGACCTGCTGGCCGAAGACGACAGCGCCTGTCAGTTGCGTTGCCGCAAAAGACAGCACCAATAAGTAGTTGTGGAACCGCATACCCCTCCAGCCCCCTCAAGCCGGCATCTGACAAACGCCGAGAACACGATAAAGTTGCGAAACTTCGGGGAGTTTCCGATGACGCCGATGATTGCGGGCCTGGTGCTGTTCTTCGCTGCGCACATCCTCACCACTCTGCGCACGGTCCGTGCGACGGTGGTGGGAAGGCTGGGCGAAGGTCCCTACAAAGGCTTGTATTCGCTGGTGTCGTTGGCCGGCCTCGTGGTGATCGTCTGGGGCTTCGGGCGCTATCGCAGCGGCGGATACATTTCGGTCTGGGATCCACCCGCGTGGCTGCATCCGATCGCGCTGGTCCTGATGTGGTTCTCCTTCGTGGCACTGGCCGCCGCCTATTCGCCGGCCGGCAAGATCAAGGGCGTGCTGCGCCACCCCATGCTGGCCGGGGTCAAGGCGTGGGCGCTCGCGCATCTGCTGGTCAACGGCGACCTCGGCTCGATGATCCTGTTCGCCGCCTTTCTTGCCTGGGCGGTCTACGATCGAATCGCCGTCAAGCGGCGCGGCGATTCCGGCGCGCCGCCGTCGGGCTTCACGGCAGGCGACGCGATCGCGTTGGCGGTCGGCAGCGGGGCGTGCGCCGCGATGGTCTGGCTGCATCCCTTGATCATCGGGGTTCCCATCACCTGACTGATGCGTGCCGGTCACACCGGCCTGATATTCGCGTGAAGCGGCAACTCACCGAATGGCGATCCGTTGGTACGCCGTGTCGCGTCAATTCAGTCTCGAGCATAGGGGTCGCGCCATCGACGTGCTGGTCGAGCCCGTCGACGAAGCGTGGGAGTTGTGGCTGTGCGAACGCGGCCGCCGACTTACCCTGGGCGGTACCGTACCCATCGACGAGGCGGTCGAAGCCTGGCGCGAAGGCAAGGATCCCGTCCTTCTGATGGTCGAGCGCATCCGCACCCGGGTCGCCAACGGCGAGCTCGATCTCGGCGACAGCCAGGCCGGCTGACGATACGTCACTGCCCGGTCTTGATGCCGGCGTCCTGGATCACCTTGCCCCATTTGGGGATGTCGCCGGCGATCGCCGCCCGCGTCTCCTCGCCGGTACTGCCGACCGGCTCGAGGCCGATCACCGCAAACTTCTTCACCATCTCGGGATCGGCCAGAACCTTGAGCGCCTCGGCCCGCACCTTCTCGAGGATCGGCTTGGGAGTGCCCTTGGGTGCGAGCAGCGCGAACCACGACGTCGCCTCGAAGCCCGCGAAGCCCGCCTCGACCACGGTCGGCAGCTCAGGCGCGTTGGGCGAGCGCTTGAGCGCCGTCACCGCCAGCCCGCGCACCCGGCCGTCGCGCACGAACGGCAGGGAACTGCCGGCGTTCTGGATGCCGATCGGCACGATGCCGCTCATCGTGTCGGTGAGGTTGGCGCCGCGATAGGGGATGTGCTCCATCTTTATGCCGGCCAGGCGGGAGAGCAGTTCGCCCGTGACGTGCTGCGGCGTGCCGACGCCCGGCGTGCCGTAGGAGAGCTTGCCGGGACGGGCCTTGGCGTAGGCGATCAGGTCAGGAAGCGACTTCACCGGCAGGTCGTTGTTGACGAAGATGATGCTCGGCATCACCAGGGTGGTGGTGATGGGCTCGAAGTCCTTGAGCGGATCGAACGGCAGCGGCTGGAGCGACGGCAGGATGGTGATCGCGGCGTTGCCGGACCACATCAGGGTGTAGCCGTCGGGCGGGGCCTTGGCGACCTTGTCGGTGCCGATCGCGCCCGAATTGCCGGCGATGTTCTCGACGATCACCGGCTGGCCCCAGGCCTCGCCAAATTTCTGGGCGAACATGCGGCCGGTTACGTCGGTCGCGCTGCCGGGCGTGAAACCCACCACCAGCTTGACCGGCTTCTCGGGCCATGGGGTCTGGGCGGCGACCGGCGATGCCAGCGCCAACCCGAACACCACGAGCGCGCGTACGAACACCTTCATTGTCCATCCTCCCGTTTGCGCGAGGATAGCATGGCGCCTGCCTGCCGGGCGTCACCGGCAGCCACGTGAATCCCTAGATGCGCTCCAGCACCGGCAGCAGGTACTTGCGGAACTGGGCCGGGTTCTCCGACATCGGGAAATGGCCCAGCCCCTCCATCACCTGAAACGACGTCGCCTTGACCAGCTTGGCGAGCTCCGCGGTCAGCTCGGGCGTCGCCGAGAGATCGTACTCGCCAGTCAGCAGATGCAGCGGGCAGCGCTTGGTGTCGAGCCGGTCGAGCAGCCCGTTCCGGAGGTCGCCGTCGGTGAAATAGTAATGCAGGTCACCGAGGAAGACGCCCGGCCCGCCCTGCATGTAATGCCACAGCGTCTCCCACTTCTCGGCCTCGGGCGAGGTCGGCGCGATCAGGCAGGCGACCGAGCCCGCCGCGGCTTCCTGCCCGTGCACGTCGGGCCGGTGCAGCAGGCGCAGGTCGCGCAGCCGCGTGTCGGCGCCGGCATCGGCATGCGTCGCCGACTGCAGCCCGATGGCGGCGCGGAAATAGTCGCCGTGGCGCAGCGCGAGATGCAGCACCGCGCGACCGCCGATCGAGCAGCCCATCACGACCGGCCGCTCGAGGCCGAGCGCGCGGCAGACCGCCATCACGGTGTCGACATAGAGATCGGTGGTGAGCTGGTAGGGCTCGCGCTCGAAGCCCGGCGGCGGCGAGGACTTGCCGTGCCACGGCAGGTCGAAGGCGATCACCCGAAAACGCCGAGTGATTTCAGGATCATTCAGCAGCGCCCGGTATTGCCGGCCGTCGGCGCCGGCAGTGTGCAGGCAGACCAACGGAATGCCCCCTCCCTCCTTCGGGCCCGCTTCCTCGAAATAGATACGGTGCGGCCGGCCGTTGAAGTCGAGCCGCAGGTAGCGGCCGACGATCGGTTCGATCATCGGTGTGCCGATGGCGGCCGGCGGCCGGGCCGGCGCCGCGGGACGCAAGCCGGCGAAGAGCTGCTCGAGGAAGAGCAGGTTGCGGCCGAAGGCCAGCATATCGCCCTCGACCCGCAAATGGCCCATCCGGACCATGCCGACCAGGCTTTGATAGCCTACCGGCGGAACGGCTAGGGCGAACTTCGCCCATGTGTCGGGGCTGGCGACCAGCGCGAACGCTGCCCCGACCGCGGCGCCCGCAACCACGGTGACGGAACCGGCGATCTCGAGGCTCGCCGCGGCCCCGCCGGATCGGACCACGAGGGACAAGGGTGCCAGTCCGCCGCGCTGGTGCAGCGCCGCACGATCGCGCACGACCTCGGCCAGCTTTTCCAGGCGCGGCAGGCTGCTCACTCGGCTGCCTGCCGGCGCTCAGCCTGCTGCTGCATCCGCAGCACCTCCTCCCAGCCGCGATAGCCGGTGAAGTTGTCCTGGTCGAAGAACAGCACCGGGCCGTCGCAGAAGAAGAGGTATTCCGTGTCCTCCAGGGCAGTCGTGGCGCCGTGCACCATGCCGTTGGTCTCGTGCAGGAAGTCGCCCGGCCCATAGACGTTGTCGCGCACCTGCAGCCTGCCCGACAGCACGAAGGCGAAGGCGGCGCTCAGGTGCTTGTGCGGCGGCGCGACGTAGCCCTTCTTCCATTTGAGCAGCACTGCCCAGCGTCCCGATTCGGGCCCGACCCACAGCACCTTGGTCCAGGCTTGCCCGGGTTTGGTCTCGATCCAGGGAAGCTGCGACGAGCGCGTGATCGAATCTGCGAGCTCGCTGTTGAGCGGATGAATGTCCTGCGGCAAAGCCATGCGATCCTCCCTTGCGGCCGAAAGGATGCTAGGCCGCCGGCGGTCGGTCGCCAACCAGCGGACGCAGGTCGAAACGTGCATGTGCGGGTTACCAATACGTTTCACAGCGAGCGACTCGACAGGGAAAGCGGTCGACAACGGTCGCCGCCCCTCGTCACAATCCGACTGGCCATGGCCGAGCCGGTCCGCCCTCCCCCTTTCGCCTCCCACACGGTGTCTTTCCGGGTGACGCTGACCCTCGTCGGGCTGTTCGCGGCGGTCACGCTGGCGCTGCTGCCCTTCGCGCGCGAGCCCGGACCGGCGATGGCAGGCTTCAACGCCGCCTTCGCCGCCGGCGTCTTCGTCGCCGAACTGGCGACCTCGTTCCTGCTGCTGGTCGTGCTGCGCCAGACGTTGCGGCCGTCGGTGCTGCTGCTGGCCACGGCCTATCTCTACTCCGCGCTGATGGCGCTCGCCTACATGATGGCCTACCCGAGCGCGATCGCCGCCGGCCGCATCCTGGTCGGCGGGCCCCAGACAGTGTCCTGGATCTACAACAGCTGGATCTTCGGCTTTGCCTTGATGACCTTCGCAGCGGTGCTGCTCGAGCTCGGCTCCGCCCGGCGGTTCGAGCGCGAACGGGCGCTCGGGATCGCCTACGCCGGAAATGTCTTCGCCGCCGGGCTCGCCACGCTGCTCATCGTCGTCTTCTCGACCCAGTCGGAAGAGCTGCCGCCGCTCGTCGCGGGCAATTCCTGGACCCTGCTCAATGCCGGTTTCAACTATGGCGGGGTGCTGCTGCTCTCTGCCGGCGTGGCGCTGATCCTGCTGCGCCTCGGCCGGCGCAACGACCTGTTCCTGTGGCTCAGCCTCGCCATGATGACGATCGCCTTCGGCAACCTGCTGTCCGCTGCCGGCGGTGGGCGCTACACCGTCGGCTGGTACGCCTGCCGATCGAGCTGGGTCGTCTCATCGTCCGTCCTGCTGCTTTATTTTCTAGGCCAGTTCGTGCGCCAGCACGGCCAGCTTGCGCGCACGACCGGCGACCTGGAAGAGCGCACCCGCGAGCGCGACCGGATCTGGAGCGTGTCGGAGGACCTGCTCGGCGTTTCGACTTTCGACGGTTATTTCATCGCCCTGAACCCGGCCTGGAGCCGGATGCTGGGCTGGACCGAAGGCGAGGTTCGTCGCCAGCATGTCGACCAGCTGCGCCATCCCGACGACGCCGAGGCCTCGCGTGCCGCTCGGGCGCGACTGGCGGCGGGCGTTCCGACGGTGCGCATTGAGAACCGCTTCCGCCACAACGGGCCGCCATGTCACCACCGAAAAGGAAGCGCAGGCCGCGTTGCGCAAGGCCGAAGCAGACGCCGCCCACGGCCAGAAGATGGAGGCGCTCGGCCAGCTCACCGGCGGCGTGGCGCACGATTTCAACAACCTGCTGATGATCGTGAGCGGCTTCATTCCGCGGCTCAAGGCACGCGCGCAGGGCGACGCCCGAGCGCAAGAAGCCGTGCAGGCGATCGAGATCGCCGCCCAGCGCGGCGCCTCGCTCACCCGCCAGCTCCTGAGCTTCGCGCGTCGCCAGCCGATCAACCCGACCGCCGTCAAGGTCAGCGACCGCATCGACACGTTGCGCGCCCTGCTCACGGGGACGGTCGGGCCGCAGATCGTGCTCACCGTCGAAGCCGACCCCGACATCTGGCCGGTCACCGTCGACGCCAACGAATTCGAGCTGGCGCTGCTGAACCTGGTGCTTAATGCGCGCGATGCGATCGGCCGCGACGGCACGATCGCGCTGTCGACCCGCAACGTCGTGCTGCAAGGCAGCGAGACGCCAGAAAAGCTCACCGGCGAGTTCGTCGCGGTTTCGGTGTCCGACACCGGCCATGGAATAGCCGCCGACATCCTCGCCAAGGTATTCGATCCTTTCTTCACGACCAAGCAGGCTGACAAGGGCACGGGCTTGGGGCTCTCCCAGGTGCACGGCTTCACCCATCAGTCGGGCGGAACGGCGGTGAT
>VBAF01000048.1:10894-11169 GCA_005884705.1 Alphaproteobacteria bacterium | reverse complement strand
CACGACCTTGGGAGCGCCGATCGCGTTGGCCCAGCAACGCCGCCTGTTCGACAGCCATTTCCACATCATCGATCCGCGGTTCCCGATCGTGCCCAACCAGGGCTACACGCCACCCACCTTCACCCTGGACGACTATCTGGCGCTCGCGCGGCCGCTGGGCGTCGTGGCTGGCGCGGTGGTCTCAGGCTCGTTCCAGGCCAACGACCAGACCTACCTCATGGACACGCTATCCCGGCTGGGGCCTGGCTGGGTCGGCGTGACCCAGCTGCCTGCCG
>VBAF01000048.1:345-10824 GCA_005884705.1 Alphaproteobacteria bacterium | reverse complement strand
CGCGCCCACGCCGTCGCCGGCTGGCATGCCGAAATCTACGCCGATGCGGCCGCGCTCAAACCGCATGTCGCCAAGCTCGCCAAACTGCCGCAGCTCTGCATCGACCATCTGGGCATGACCGAGGCCGGCGTGCCGGTCGTGCTCGACCTGGTCGAAGCGGGCTGCAAGGTGAAAGCGACCGGTTTCGGCCGCGTCGAGCTCGACGTCCCGCGCACCCTGGAAGCCATCGCGCGCAAGAGTGCGACGGCGCTGGTGTTCGGCACCGACATGCCGTCGACCCGTGCGCGCCGGCCGTTCGAACCATCCGATATCGACCTGATCGAGCGCACCTTGGGCGTGGCGCTGGCGGCCAAGGTGTTCTGGGACAATCCGCGCGCACTCTATCGGATCAGGACAGGTTGAGCTTCAACCCATGCCCGCCGGCGTAGCGCGCGGTCTCGGGCGGTTTCCACCTCCAGCAACGCCGGATCGAGCGCATGGACCTCGACGCCCAGCGGCCGGCAGACCTCGAGCGGATCGCGGGCGTCGGGGCCCCACAGCGGCACCGACAGGTCGCCGCCCGGGCAGGTCGACAGCGCGCAGAGAAGATCGATCTCGGCGAAGAACTCGAGATGGTCGCCCTGCTTCGCGGGGCTCGCGCGCATGAAGTATTTGTCGGCGCGGTTGAGGCCGGTGCACTGGAAGACGTTCAGCACGTCGTGCACGTCGAGCTCTGTCAGCCCATAGGGCAGCACCGCGCGCACCAGGTTGGAATGGCAGCAAAAGTCGAAATCCTCGCCGGTCAGCATGCGGTTGACGTAGGGATCGCAGCGCGTGCCGAGCAGGTCGTGGATACGGCCGCCGAACTCGTCGATGCCGTAGTCCTTCAGGCTGTCCGACGTAATGGTCGCGAGCGGCCGCAGATAGGGCAAGGTCGACCACAGGCGGTCGAAGGTCGTGACGTGCGCCGCCTGGAGCTGCCGCGTGCGCGAGGCCCATAGACGCTCGCGCGGATTGTGCCGGTTCCAGAGGTTGAGGTCGCCGACCTGCGGGCCCTCGACGGTGACGATGCGGAAGACGTGGCCCGCCGGCACCGTCCACGCCCGGCCGCTGCGGATCGGGAGGGTGAAGGACTCCACCAGCGTGCGGCCGCTCCCCTCCGCAATGCGTCGGTAGAACGCCTTGTCGACCGCGAGCGCCGAACCCGCGGTCGATTGATAGGCAGCCGGATGGTCCTTCATCGCTATTTATTGCGATCCATCATCTCGCAGGTCGCCACGATCGACTTGCTCGGGCTTGTGCCGGGATGCGTGTAGCAGAGCTCCATCCGGTCGGCCGACACCACGCTGAGACGATAGGAGCCGTCGGTGTCCGCACCAACGATCGTCTTGCCGTCGCTGGCGACAGCCCAGGCGAAAGGCTCGCGCGATGCCGAGGCGCTGGAGAAATTGTAGCCCCAGGCCAGCGACCCCTCCTGGCCCGCGACCACGAAGGTGAAGTCGAACTCCCGGATGCGCGGCGTGCTGTCGTTGGGCGCGCTGCCAGGGTGATGTTGATTGGCGCCGAAGACGACGGACTTGCCCTTGCCGGTCCAGGTGCCCTTGAGATCGGGAACGCTTTGCGCCTGCGCCGACGAAGCTCCCAGCAGGAGAGCCAATATCACCGAAAGATACTTCATTGGATTTCTCCTGTTCAGCCGATCGGCGGATGCTTCTTGTCCATGCCGGCCGCCTGCTCCCAGGCGCGCGCGACGCGGAACAGCATCGGCTCGTCGAAGAAGCGGCCGACGAACTGCACCGACAGCGGCAGGCCGCCCGACGACAGGCCGGCCATCATCGCCAAGGCCGGATGGCCGGTGACGTTGAACGGCGTGCGCGCCTGGCGCGGATAGGTGCGCTCGACCTCGGCCGGCCGATCGATGCGGCAGGCCGGGTCCATCGAGCTCGCGCACAACAGCACGTCGACCTCGGCGAGTGCTGCGTTGACGGCCGCGATCATCTCGGCCCGCCGCTTGTTGGCGATGACGTAGTCGCCGGCGCCGAGGAACGCCCGGCGGCGCGCCAGCTTGCCGTAGTCGCCCGGCCGCGTGCGCAGCCAGTGGGCATGGATCGACCAGGCCTCGCTCTGCAGGATCACGCGGTTGACCGCGGCGAACTCGACCAGCGACGGCAGGCGGATGTCGCGCACGTCGGCGCCCAGCATCTGCAGGCCGCGCATGACGTGCTCGAGCGCCGCCGTGACCTCCGGCTCGGCCGGCATGTCGACCTCGTGGAAATGGCGCACGAAGCCGATGCGCAGGCCCTTGGCACCGCGATCAAGCGCGGTGCGGTAATGCCCGCTGGCCGCCGTCGTGCTGCCCGGATCGAGCGGGTCGTGGCCGGCGATCGCCTCCAGCATCAGCGCGTTGTCCTCGACCGTGCGGGTCATCGGCCCGACATGGTCGAGCGTGAAGGAGAGCGGGAACACGCCGCGCCGCGACACGAGGCCATAGGTCGGCTTCAATCCAACAATACCGCAGGCGCTGGCAGGATTGCGCACGCTGCCGCCGGTGTCGGTGCCGAGCGCCATCGGGAACAGGCCGGCGGCGACACCCGAGCCCGCGCCGGACGACGAGCCGCCGGGATGATGATCGGGGTTCCACGGGTTGCGCGCCGGCGGCCAGGGTAAGTCGAAGCTCGGCCCGCCGATCGCGAACTCGTGCGTCGAGAGCTTGCCGACGACGATGGCGCCGGCCTGGCGCAGCTTGCTCACGCAGACCGCGTCGGCGGTCGCGAGGTTGCCCTCGAGGATCTTCGAATGACAGGTCGTCGGCAGGCCCGCGACGTCGATGATGTCCTTGATGCCGACCGGCACGCCGTGCAGCGGCCCGCGCAAGCGGCCGGCACTCGCCTCCCGTTCGGCGACCTGCGCCGCCGCGAGCGCCGCCTCGCCATCGAGCCGGATGAAGGCGTTGAGCGTCGGGTCGAGTTTCTCGATGCGGGCGAGATGCGCCTTCATCAGCTCGACCGGCGAGAGCTGCTTGCGGGCGATCGCCTGCGCCGCCGCCGTGACCGACAGGTAATGCAGGCCGTGGCCCGCCTCGATGCCGACGTTCATGGCCCGTCTCCCCTCATAGCCCATCCCCGGGGCGCATCGCCGGCCACGGCTCGGCGCGCGGATCCTCCGGCGCCTTGATCCTGGCCATCACGCCGGCCGCCTGGTCGGCCGCCGCGGCAACGTCGTCGGGGAATTCCGCCAACGCCTTGTCGAGGCCCGCCCGACGGGCCAGGGCGTGCATTAATTCCTTGTCCATCGCCTGCATCCCTTCCACGCTTTCGCCGTTGTGGGAGGTCAGCACGAATCGCGCCGGACCGTCCATCGCGTTTGGCAGAGTTGGCACCGGGGAGTTCACGTGGGCGACCATACGCTGGCGATATTCGCTGCCGAGCTGATCCTGCTTCTGCTGGTCGGCCGCGTGCTGGGCGAGGGCATGAGCCGGATCGGCCAGCCGGCCCTGTTCGGCCAGCTGCTGGCCGGCGTTCTGCTCGGGCCCTCGGTGTTCGGCCTGCTGCTGCCGGAATGGCGCGCCGTCGTCTTCCCCGACGACAAGACGCTCAAGACCATGATCGATGCGGTGTCGCAGATCGGCATCCTTCTGCTGCTGCTGCTGACCGGCATGGAGACCAATCTCGCCCTGATGCAGCGCCGGCGGCGCGCCGTGGTCGCGTCCTCGCTGTCGGGCATCGCGGTGCCGTTCGCCTGCGGCATGGCGCTCGCCTATGCGCTGCCGAGCGAGGTCGTGCCGGGCCACGAAAACCCGCTGGTGACCGCGCTGTTCCTCGGCACCGCGCTCGCCATCTCCTCGGTCAAGATCGTCGCCATGACGCTGATGGAGATCGGCGTCATCCGCCGCGACATCGGCCAGCTCATCCTCGCCACGGCGATCCTCGACGACACCGTGGCCTGGATCATCATCGCGGTGATCTCGGGCATCGCCACCTCCGGCACGGTCGACCTCAAGACGGTCGGCGCGAGCGTCGCCGGCACCTTCCTGTTCCTTGCCTTCTGCCTGACCGTCGGCCGGCGGCTGGTGGCGTGGCTGATCGTCTGGGTCAACGACCACATGACCATCGAAGTGCCGGTGATCACCGCCATCCTGGTGGTGATGCTGGCGCTCGCGCTCACCACCGAGCTGATCGGCGTGCACACCGCGCTCGGCGCCTTCATCGCCGGCATCCTGGTCGGCCAGTCGCCGATCCTCACCGAGCACATCGAGAACGAGCTGCGCGGCTTCATCTTCGCCTTCTTCGCGCCGGTGTTCTTCGCCGTCGCCGGGCTCGGCATGGACCTGCGCACCCTGATGGATCCGACGCTGCTGCTGTTCACGCTCGCGGTGATCCTGGTCGCGAGCGTCGGCAAGTTCGGCGGCGCGCTGATCGGCGGCCGGCTGGGCGGCCTCACCACGTGGGAATCGATCGCGCTGGCGACAGGCCTCAACGCCCGCGGCTCGACCGAGGTGATCATCGCCAGCATCGGCCTCGCCATGGGGGCGCTGAGCCGCGAGCTCTACACCATGATCGTCGCCATGGCGGTGGTCACCACCATGGTGATGCCGCCGATGCTGCGCTGGGTGATGGCCAAGGTGCCGCTGGGCGAGGACGAGACCAAGCGCCTCGACACCGAGGAGGCCGAGCACGCGCAGAGCCTGCCGAAGATGGAGCGTGCGCTGGTCTATGTCGACGACAGCCCCAACGGCCGGATGGCGGCGCGGCTGGCCGGCCTGTTCGCCGCGCGCCAGCAGGTGCTGACGACGGTGCTCGAGGCCAACGCGAAGAAAGGTCCCGAACAGGCCGGCAGCGGCGAGCATCTCGCCGAGGCCGCCCGCCTCACCAACCAGCAGCATCAAACCGCCCACTCGCCGGTGACGACCCGGTCCGGCCTGCACGACGACGCGCTGCAACACGAGATCGCCCATGGCTACGACATCGTCTTCGTCGGACTCGAGCGGCCGATCGACCCGGTGTCGCGCCGTTTCGAGCAGCGGCTGCAGGATCTGGTCAACGCCTTCGATGGCCCGGTGGCGATCGCCATCAACGGCGCCGGCGCGGCCGGACCGGTCGACGTGCCGCTCGACATCCTGCTGCCGACCAGCGGTACCGCCGATGCCCGGCTCGCCACCGAAATGGCGCTGTCGCTCGCCCATGCCAGCAAGGGCGCCGTGGCGGCGCTGCACGTCTTCCAGCCGCAGGAAGACACCGCCGTGCTGCGCGGCCGCGCGCGGCGGCCCGGCATCTCGCTGCTGGTCGACGCCCATCGCCTCGGCAAGCGCAGCGGCGTGCCGGTCAAGGGCCTGACCGCCACCAATGCCAAGCCCGAGACCGAGATTCGCCGGGCCCTGCATGGCGGCCGCTTCGACCTGATCGTGGTCGGCACCTCGCTGCGCCAGGGCGAGACCAAGTTCCTCGGTCCGCGCACCGCCTCGCTGCTGCGCGGCATCCGCACCCCGGCCCTGGTGATCGCCCGATGACCGAGGGCTGGCCCACGCTGCCCTTCGAGGCGTGGCGGCCGACCTGCGACACGCTGCATATGTGGACGCAGATCGTCGGCAAGGTGCGGCTGGCGCTGGCGCCGCCGGTCAATCACTGGTGGCAGGTGCCGCTCTATGTCAGCGCACGCGGCCTCACCACGACGACGATCCCCTACCAGAATCGCAGCTTCGAGATCGAGTTCGACTTTCTTTCCCACGTACTGGCGATCCGCACCTGCGAGGGCGACACGAGGACCGTGAAGCTCGAGCCCAAGTCGGTGGCGGTCTTCTACGCCGAGTTCATGGCGGCCCTGGCATCGCTCGGCCTCGCGGTCCGGATCTGGACGATGCCGCAGGAATTCGACGATCCGATCCCGTTCGACAACGACACCACGCACGCCGCCTACGAACGCGACCCGGTCGAGCGCTTCTGGCGTGTGCTGCGCTCGGTCGATGCGGTGCTGAAGGAGTTCCGCGGCGGCTTCATCGGCAAGGCGAGCCCGGTGCATTTCTTCTGGGGCAGCTTCGATCTCTGCGTCACCCGCTTCTCCGGCCGGCGCGCGCCGCCGATGCCGCAGGCCGACCCGGTCACCCGCGAAGGCTACTCGCACGAGGTCAGCAGCGTCGGCTGGTGGCCGGGCGATGCGACCACGCCCTATCCGGCCTTCTATGCCTATGCCGCCCCCGAGCCGGCCGAGTTCGGCGCGGCGACGGTCCGGCCCGACGCCGCGTTCTACGACCGCGCGGCCGGCCAGTTCAGGCTGAAGTACGACGATGTGCGAAGCGCCGCCTCGCCGCGCGGGACGCTGCTCGACTTCTGCGAGAGCACCTACGCGGCCGCGGCGACGCGGGCGAACTGGAATCGCGCGGAGCTCGAGCGCTAGCGTGCGGTTTTCACCGTTTTCACCGTTTTTCTCCACCCCACCGTTTTTCAAGGCGACGTCATGCAGGGGGCGAGACCAGGCCAGTATGAGCGCGATGAAGAAGACCATCGGCAGTATAAAGCACAATTGCGCCGCCAAAGCTATTTTGGGCAATGACTTTGATTTTTTGCCAGTAAAATGGGGCCTCCGAGGGCGGGCCAATGCCCATAATGAAAAGGCCGCGCCGAGCTCTGGGCCGCCCCGCGCGGCGGGTGTATAGACGCCAGTAATACCAATGCGGAGGGAGTGGGCCATGAGGAACAGTCGGATCGAGGTGCGACCGATCTCCGGCGCCGGTGGCGCGGAGATCTTCGGCGTCGACGTCGGCCGCGAACTCGACGACGGCACGGTGGGCGAGATCCGCGACGCGCTGAACGAGCACTGCGTCGTGTTCTTCCGCGACCAGGAGATCGACGTGGCGCAGCACAAGGCCTTCGCCCGCCGCTTCGGGCCGATCTTCATCCATCCCAACTACAACGGCGTCAGCGAGGATCCGGAAGTGCTGATGGTCCGCCGCGAGCCGGACGACACGTCTTACGTCGGCGAGCTCTGGCACACCGACACGACCATGGTCGCCGAGCCGCCGATGGGCGCCATCCTCTACGGCATCGACGTGCCGCCCTACGGCGGCGACACGATGTTCGCCAACCAGTACCTGGCCTACGAGGCGCTCTCGCCGACCATGAAGAAGCTGCTGGACGGCCTGCGCGCGGTGAACAGCGACATCGGTACGGCGGGGCCGCATCTCGGCAAGAACAAGCTGCGCTCGACCAAGTATCGCGACGACGACGCCTGGCGCGAGACGCGCAACCTCCATCCGATCGTGCGCACCCTTCCCGAGACCGGCCGCAAATGCCTGTTCGTCAACGCCTCCTACACCGTTGGCATCGAGGGCATGACCTCAGCCGAGGGCAAGGCGCTGCTCGACTTCCTGCTCGAGCACGGCAACCGGCCGGAATTCACCTTCCGCTTCCGCTGGCAGAACGGCTCGATCGCCTTCTGGGACAATCGCAGCGCCAAGCACATCGCGCTCGGCGACACCGGCCCGTTCCGCCGCCTGATGCGCCGCATCCAGGTCGGCGGCGCTGGCGTGCCGATGTGATTTGTCGTCCTGAGTCGCGCGGGGATTACCCCGCGCGACTCAGGACGACAGAGGTCAGTCGAGTCTTTCCAGCTTGGTCACTTCCTGCGGCGGCAGCTCGCTGAGATAGAGATTGCCCTCGGCATCGCCCGACAGGCCGTGCGCGCCGTTGATTGCGCCGCGGCAGCGCCCGACCAGCGTGCCGTCGAGCGTCAGCAGGCTGATGCGCGGGATCTGGTCGGTCACGAACACCAGGTCGCGATCGTCGATCCAGATCTGCATCGGATGGTAGAAATCAAGCCATTCGGCGAGGAATCTGCCCTCGCGGTCGAACACCTGGACGCGGTTGTTCTCGCGATCCGCCACCAGCACGCGGCCGCGCTTGTCGACGGCAATAGCGTGCGGCGTGGTGAAGGCGCCGGGTCCGCCGCCCGGCTGGCCCCAGGTCCGAACCAGGCGGCCGTCGGCCGCGAAGCGGTGGACGTTGGAATTTCCATAGCCGTCGGAAACAAATATCTCGCCGTCCGACGCCTGCGCCGCCGCGGTCGGATGGTTGAACGGCGCATCGAGCGCGGGCCAGTGGCGCCGGCCCAGCGCCTGCACCGGCTTGCCGTTGGGGTCGAAGCGCAGCACCTGATGGGCGTCGCGGTCGGCCACCAGCATGCCGCCATCAGGCGTGGCATTGATGTAATGCGGCTCGGCCAGGCTGCCCTCGCCCCAGCAGCCGATCTCACGCCCGTCGCGGCCGAACACCACCACCGGCCGGTCGGTGCCGCGCTGGGCCACATGAACGCAGCCCGCGCGATCGACCATCAGGTCGGACAGGAAGCCGAACGGCTTGGCGGGCTTGGCCCACTTGCGATGGAGGGCATAGCGGCGGTCGCCCAGCAGGACGGTGTAGCGTTCGTCGGACATCACTTGCCTCCGATCACTTGCTCGAGGCGTAGAGGTAGCTGCGGATCTTCCACGCCCCGCCTTCCTTGCGGAAGACGACGAGCTGGTTGTAGGCCTCAGGCGCTTCCGCGCCGGTCTTCAGCACCTTCACCTTGCCGGTCGAGACCGAGCGCGCCCAGCCGAGGTCGCCCGATTGCTCCGCCTCCTGCACCTTGAAGCCGAGGTTCACCTTCAGCGTGGCGAACACCGTCTTGTACGAGGCGCGCAGCGCATCGTGGCCGACCACCGCCGGCATGTCCTCGCGCATGAAGACGCCGTTGGGACTGTAGAGCCCGACCAGGGTCTCGACGTCGTTGGCATCGAGCGCTTTAGAATAGGTGTCGAGGATCTTCTGGAACTCCGCGGCGGCCTGCGCGTGCGCACTGCCCGCCAGCGCGACAAGGACAGCGGCGAACGACAGGGCACGAAGGGTCATGGGTTCCTCCAGGCAATGCCGCCAGCTAGGCAGGGAACCGCCCGCGAGGCAAGATCGCCACATGACCGACCCCGACAGGCTTGTGCTGCACGGCAGCTTCACCTCCAGCTCGAGCTACAAGCCGATGCTGTTCCTGGCGCTCTCCGGCCTGCCCTTCTCCTTCCGCACGGTCAACCTCAAGAAGGGCGTGCAGAAGGAGCCCGCGCACCTGGCGCTCAACCGCTACGGCCAGGTGCCGGTGCTGCAGCACCGCGGCCTCACCCTGGTGATGTCGAACGTGATCCTCGACTACCTCGCCCGCACCACGGGCAAGTTCGAGGCGACCAGCGAGCAGGATCGCCTCCATGCCCGCGAATGGCTCGCCTGGGAGAACGACGCCATCACCAACGTGGCACGGGTCCGCCACTTCGCCCGCTTCCGGCCCGACGTGCCGCAGCAGATCGTCGACTATTTCCGGCCGGGCGCCGAGGCCGCGCTCGACTTCATCGACCGGGCGCTGGACGGCCGGCGTTGGCTGGTCGGCGAGCAGTGCACCATCGCCGACCTCGGCTGCTTCGGACGCCTGGTGTTCATGGCCGAGGGCGGCATGAGCCTCGACAAGCGGCCGCACGCGGCGGCGTGGCGCGAGCGCCTCATGGCGATGCCAGGCTTCGCCCTGCCCTACGACCTGATCCCCAAGAAGGACGCCGAGTTCGGCTGAGAGGCGGGAATATTACGTCGTCCCGACCAAAGCGCCGAAGGCGCGTAGCGGAGGGACCTTGTCTCGACAAACGTGGGCAAGTAGTGGACGCAAGGTCCCTCCACTACGCCGAGCTGCGCTCGGCTTCGGTCGAGACGACGGAATCTAGGGCCAAATGGGGCCGCCTGCTTCTGCTTTCGGGCCAATTCCAGACATTGGCCACGCAGAGCAGTTCGTCGGAGATCGGCCAACAACGGTCTCATTGCATTGGCAGCCAAGCGTACTATTCGATCACCTTGTCGGCGGTGGCCAGAAGCAATGCCGGGATTGTCAGGCCAAGCACTCTCGCCGTCTGAAGATTGATGACGAGCTCGAATTTAGTTGGCTGTAATACCGGCAGGTCGGCTGGACTAGCGCCCCGAAGAATTTTGCCAGCGTAGCCGCCTGTCAAGCCATACAACTCGTCTCTATCCGGTCCATAACTCATCAGGCCGCCGACCTCTGCGAAAATCCGTGGGCCGTAGACAGCCGGCATCGCATAGCGCGCCGCGAGCGTAGTGATCAGCCTACTCTCTTGTGTTAAAGCCGCCTCTTGCAATACGACAAGGCCGCCAACATTCTGGCGCTTCATTGTTTCGAAGGCGGGCTCAATCTCACTCTTCTCGCTCGCGCCGACAACAACCAATTCCCTGCCAAGTGTTCGAGCGGCTTGCCGGGCGCTTACTACAACACCGTCATAATCATTGGAATTTAAAGGATTGACCAGGAAGGCAATGGAAAGAGACGTCGGCAACAATGAGTGTAGCAGTTCGAATCGTTTTGGAGTCAATTCGTTGGTAATGGTGACGACGCCCGTCATGTTGCCACCAGGTCGACTATAGCTGCTAACAAGTCCGAGCCGGACAGGATCGACGCCCACGAAGAACACAACTGGAATTGTCG
>VBAF01000048.1:0-310 GCA_005884705.1 Alphaproteobacteria bacterium | reverse complement strand
CTTAACGGGCGTAGACACAAGTTCGGCCGCAAGTTTGGATAAACGATCGTAGTTGCCGTCCGCGTGTCGATATTCAATCGAAACGTTTCGACCTTCCACATAACCGATTTCGGCAAGCCTTCGCCGAAATGCGGCGAGACCGGTCTCCTCAAGCCCAATGCTGCTCAGGAAGCCGATCGTTGGGCTTGGTGACTGCTGTGCATCCGCAACGCGGGCCTTTGCAACCGATGCTCCGCCGACGAGGACAATGAACTCGCGCCGTCTCATACGGTTCTCCTGCTCCCGCATCGTATGGGTTTGCCAATCAGGT
>VBAF01000518.1 GCA_005884705.1 Alphaproteobacteria bacterium | reverse complement strand
CCGCCCGGCTGCACCATGTCGGCGATCAGCTGCAGGTCGACGCGGATCGGAGCGGCGATGCTCATGCGAGCCCCCTCACGTTCGCGGCGCCCTGCAGGAAGCCGGTGAGCGTGCGGAACATCTCGGGCTCGTCGAGCAGGAAGGCATCGTGGCCCTTGTCGCTCGCGATCTCGACGAACGAGACGTTGGCGGCGGCGGCGTTCAGGGCGTGCACGATCTCGCGGCTCTCGTGCGTCGGGAACAGCCAGTCCGACGTGAACGACATCAGGCAGAAGCGCGTCGGCGAGCCCTTGAAGGCGTTGGCCAGCACGCCGCCATGGCCGCGCGCGAGATCGAAATAGTCCATCGCCCGGGTGATGTAGAGGTAGCTGTTGGCGTCGAAGCGGTCGACGAAGGTCGAGCCCTGGTGGCGCAGATAGCTCTCGACCTGGAAGTCGGCATCGAAGCCGAAGCCCAGCGCATCGCGGTTCTGCAGGTTGCGGCCGAACTTGCGCTGCAGGGCGAGCTCCGAGAGATAGGTGATGTGCGCGGTCATGCGCGCCACCGCGAGCCCGCGCGCCGGCGCGGTATCGTGCAGGCGGTAGTCGCCGCCCCTCCAGTCGGGATCGGCCATGATCGCCTGCCGGCCGACCTCGTGGAACGCGATGTTCTGTGCCGAATGCCGGGCGGCGCAGGCGATCGGCACGGCGGCGAAGACCCGGCTCGGGAAGCTCGCGGCCCATTCCAGCACCTGCATGCCGCCCATCGAGCCGCCGATTACGCAGAACAGCTCGGGGATGCCGAGATGGTCGAGCAGGGCTGCCTGGGCGCGCACCATGTCGCCGACCGTCACCACCGGGAAGCGCAGGTTCCACGGCTGGTTGGTGGCGGGATCGCGGGCCAGCGGCCCCGTGGTGCCCATGCAGCCGCCCAGCACGTTGCTGCTGATGATGAAGTAGCGCACCGGATCGAGCACCTTGCCCGGGCCGACCATGCTCTCCCACCAGCCCTCGCGGTCGGTCACCGGGTGCTGCTCGGCGACGAACTGGTCGCCGGTCAGTGCATGGCAGATCAGTACGGCGTTGGACTTGTCGGCATTGAGCGTGCCGTAGGTCTGGTAGGCGACGCGATAGGGACCGAGCTCGACGCCGCAATCGAGTCGCAGCGGCCGTTCGACACCCAGGACCGCGTGGCGGCATTGGGCGAGCGCCTTGCGTTCGGCTTCGGTCAGGTCCTCGAGCACATCCCGGTTCACGTGGTCGCTCCAACGAAAAGCCCCCGACCGGCAGGACGGGGGCTTTTTCGAGCGCTCCGACCTTTTAGCGGGGATTTACGTGGCCGCAAGCCGGTCGGCTCAAATTCCACGGAGCGTTGTGCTCGGGTTCTTGTATACGGGCGTTGCGGCGCGAGCGCAAGGGTCGCGCTTGTTTGCCTTTACGCCGAGCCATCGGGCGTAGTATCCCGCGCTGCTCCATGGACGCCCCCACACTCAATGCGCTGCGGCAGGAAATCGACGCGATCGATGGCGACCTGCATGGCTTGATCCGCCGCCGCGCCGCGCTGGTCGGCGAGATCACCGGCGCCAAGCCGGCCGGCGGGCTGGCGCTGCGGCCGGGACGCGAGGCGCAGATCATGCGCAAGCGGCTGGCCACGCATGACGGCGGCTTTCCCGCCGCCGCGGTCTACCGCATGTGGCGCGAGATGATGAGCGCGTTCGCGCTGATGCAGACGCCGGCGCTCAAGGTCGCAGTTTGCCGTTCGACCGACCAACCGGGCTACTGGGATCTGGCGCGCGACCATTTCGGCTGCCAGGTGCCGATGGTCGCCTACGAATCGCCGGCGCAGGTGCTGGCCGAGGTGCGCGCCAACCCGACGACGGTCGGCGTGGTGCCGGCGCCGCTCGAGGCAGACACCGCACCCTGGTGGCCACTGCTCGCCGGCGGCGACCCGACGCTGCCCAACGTGGTGGCGCAGCTTCCGTTCCTGGTCATGCCCAATGCGCGGGCCCGCGATATCACGGCGCTGGTGCTGGCCCGCATCGAGCCGGAGGAGAGCGGCGAGGACCGCGCGCTGATCTCGGTGGAGTCCCAGCACGGCTTCAGCCGCAACCGCCTCGCCG
>VBAF01000530.1 GCA_005884705.1 Alphaproteobacteria bacterium | reverse complement strand
GTGGGCAGGCGCGGCCGCAGCGTCGGGCCGATCGCCTCGCCCAACCCGCAATCCGGATAAATCAGCACGGCCGCCCGCCAGCCGCTCGGCACGCGACTGTCGGTGCGCGGCGACAGCGCACGCAGCAGCCCGACGCCGCCGCCATACGAGTAGCCCATGAAGGCATGCTGCGACGGTTTGACGAACTCTTGGCGGTCGAGCCACAGGCCGGCGGCATCGATGTCGAGCGCCCGCTTCTCGGCGTCGGCCTGGGTCGGCCAGTGGCGGCCGCAAATGTCCTTCAGCTCGCGCGAGGAGAAGCTGTCGACCACCAGGGCGACATAACCCCAGCTCCTGAGCAGCTCGGCCATCCGGCTGTTGTTCTGGCCGACGCCGCCGCAGCCATGGAAGAGCGCCACCGCGGGCGCGGGCTTGCTCGCGGCAGGACGATAAATCAGAGCGGGAATGTCGATCCTGAGCTCGGGCGTGCCGCCGTCGACCTTGACGCGTACGGCGTGCTGCGCGGCGACCGAGCCGGCCGCCAGCAACACCGACAAGGCAACCACGGCAGCCAAGCGCATGGCCCACTATGCCACGGCCGCCCGATTGCGTTGCAGAGGTCGCGTTGCAGAGAGAGTGTGATGGCCTAGAGGCCGCGCGGCCAGCTATCGCCGCCGGTCAGGGTCCTGATCGGCCGGAAGAAACGCACCAGGTACGAACGGAAGCGGCGGACGACAACGGCCATTGCGGTTCTCCCCCCGAATCTGACGCTGGCGAGCGTAGACGGTGGGAGTTTCCTCTCGATGTCGGCAAGCCGGCGTTTTTGTTACGCCGGTTGCGCGGCTATTTTGCCGGTGCCGGTTGCTTGAAGCTCGGCACGCCTTCGACGCGATCCTCGAGCGCCTCGGCGCCCTCGGTCGGCAGCACTTTCACGTAGTTCAGTGCGCCCTCGATGTCGCCCTGCCAGACCTCGCGCGGCAGGTCGTAGACGAACTCCACGCCGTAGCCGTTGGGATCGTGGATGTAGAGGCTGTGCGTCATGCCGTGCTCGACCCGGCGGTCGAATTTCACGCCCTTCTTCTGCAGATAGACGAGATGCTCGAGCCACGCCTCGCGGCTCGGCATGGTGATGGCGATGTGGTTGACCGCGACCGGCGTGCCGAACATCGCCCACTCCTTGGGCCTGGGCGGCAGGTTCTTGTTCTCGACCAGCGCCACGTCGTGGTGATGGTGGCTGCCGTCGGCGCGCGTGCCCGAATAGAAGCGCATCTTGGGCGGGTTGGGACGATCGGGGCGCGGCGTGAGCTGCCCGACCATCTCGAAGCCGACGATCTCGGTCCAGAACTTGTGGCTTTCCTCGATGTCGTGGACGTTCAGCACGAGGTGGTTGATGCCGCGCGGCGTGACCGGCTTGTCCATGAGGGATCCTCCTGTGGCCTGCAAGAATACCCGGTTTCGCCGGGATTGATTAGGGCGATTTCGAGGGGTCGGTCAGGTCGTCGAACTCGGCCAGATGGCGCGGCGCCCAGCGATGGGCGCGGGCGGCGGCGATCCAGCGCGACAGGATCGGCCAGCGCCGGCGCGCGCTGCGGACCACCACGCGGCCGGTCTCGAACTCGGTCGCCAGCAGGTAGAGCGCCAGCACGAAGAATATCCAGCCCTGCAGAATCGGCAGCAGGCCGCCCAGCACCGAGAGGGCCAGCAGCACCATGATCGCCAGGGCCATCAGCGGCTTGCGCA
The DNA here is from genome assembly GCA_005884705.1 of Alphaproteobacteria bacterium. Taxonomy (GTDB): domain Bacteria; phylum Pseudomonadota; class Alphaproteobacteria; order Reyranellales; family Reyranellaceae; genus Reyranella. The sequence goes on along the minus strand of VBAF01000530.1, from coordinate 2,252 downwards.
TGCAGTGCTACAGATGGATCGGCTTCTCCCAGGCGGCAAGGGCGGCTTCCTTGAGCGCCTCGTTGACCGTCGGATGGGCGTGACAGACCCGGCCGATATCCTCGGCCGACGCGGAGAACTCCATCGCCAGCACCGCCTCGGCGATCATCGTGCCGGCCTCGGCGCCGATGATATGCACGCCCAGCACCTGGTCGGTCGCCTTGTCGGCCAGCACCTTGACGAGGCCCTCGGTTGCGGCGTTGGCCCGGCTGCGCGGATCGGCGGTGAAGGGATACTTGCCGACCTTGTAGGCCGTGCCCGCGGCCTTGAGCTGCTCCTCGGTCTTGCCGACCCAGGCGACCTCGGGCTGGGTGTAGATGACCGAGGGCACCAGGTTCCAATCGACATGGCCCTTCTGCCCGGCCAGCGTCTCGACGCAGGCGACGCCGTCCTCGCTCGCCTTGTGGGCGAGCATCGGCCCGTCGATGACGTCGCCGATCGCGTAGACGCCCGGCACCGAGGTCTGGAAATGCGCGTCGACCTCGATGCGGCCGCGCGGCGTGAGCTTGATGCCGGCCTTGTCGAGCCCGAGGCCTTCGACGGCGGGCCGCCGGCCGATGCAGACCAGCACGATGTCGGCCTCGACGGTCTCGACCGCACCACCTTTCGCCGGCTCTACCGTGAGCGTGACGCCGGCATTCGTCGTCTCCGCCTTGGTCACCTTCGAGCCGAGCCTGAACTTCATGCCCTGCCGGGCGAGCGAGCGCTGGAACTGCCGGGTGACTTCGTCGTCGACGCCCGGCGTGATGCGGTCGAGGAGCCGAGCTCGAGGCCGATGATGCCGGCGCCGACCACGACGAGGCGCTTGGGCACTTCGGTGAGTTCGAGCGCGCCGGTCGAGGAGACGATCTTCTTTTCGTCCACCGTCACGCCCGGCAGCGGGATCACGTCCGAGCCCGAAGCGATCAGGATATTCTTGGCGGCGAGCGTGTCCTTCACCGCACCGTCGTCGCCCAGAACCGCGACCGAGCCCGCCTTCTCGATCCGGCCGATGCCCTGGAACGAGGCGATCTTGTTCTTCTTGAACAGGAAGGCGACGCCCTTGGTCGTGGCGTCGACCACGGCGGCCTTGCGCTTCATGAACTGGGCGAGGTCGAGCGTCGGCGGTCCGACCTTGACGCCGTGCACGCCGAGATCGTGGCCTGCTTCCTCGAACAGGTGCGAGGACTGCAGCAGCGCCTTGGACGGGATGCAGCCAACATTGAGGCAGGTGCCGCCGAACGTGGCCCGCCTCTCGACCACCGCGACCTTCATGCCGAGCTGGGCCGCACGGATCGCCGCCACGTAGCCGCCCGGACCGGCGCCGATCACGACGAGGTCGAAGGTTTCAGTTGCCATGGCGTTAGACCGCCCGCTTCAAAACCGGTGTCATCCCGAGCGCAGCGAGGGATCTATCCGGATCAGCATAGATCCCTCGCTGCGCTCGGGATGACACGGTGCTGGTTGCCACTCTCGCGCCCTAAACCCCGAGCAGCAGGCGCTCGGGGTCCTCGATGCATTCCTTGACCCGCACCAGGAACAGCACGGCCTCGCGGCCGTCGATGATGCGATGGTCGTAGGACAAAGCGAGGTACATCATGGGCCGCGCCTTGATCTCGCCGCCGACCACCATCGGCCGCTGCTGGATCTTGTGCATGCCGAGGATGGCGGACTGCGGCGGATTGAGGATCGGCGTCGACATCAGCGAGCCGTAGACGCCGCCGTTGGAGATGGTGAAGGTGCCGCCGGTCAGGTCGGCGATGCTGAGCTTGCCGTCGCGCGCCTTGTGGCCGAGCTCGGCGATGCCTTTCTCGACCTCGGCGAACGAGCGCGTGTCGGCATCGCGCAGCACCGGCACGACCAGGCCCTGCGGCGTGCCGACCGCGACGCCGATGTCGTAGTAGTTCTTGTAGACCAGCTCGTCGCCCTCGACCTCGGCATTGACCGCCGGCAGTTCCTTGAGGCCGGCAATGCAGGCCTTGACGAAGAACGACATGAAGCCCAGCCGCGCGCCGTGCTTCTTCTCGAAATCCTCCTTGAGCCGCTCGCGCAGCGCCATGACGCTGGTCATGTCCACCTCGTTGAAGGTGGTGAGCATCGCCGCGGTGTTCTGCGCTTCCTTCAGGCGATTGGCGATGGTGCGGCGCAGCCGCGTCATGCGCACCCGCTCCTCGCGGTCGGCGCGCGGCCGCGGGCCGGCGGGAACCGCGGGCCTCGCGGCCGGTGCCGCGGGC